>JBGTNF010000248.1:0-18195 GCA_041743205.1 Thermomicrobiales bacterium
TCCGGCTGGACAAAGAGCTGGTCACGGCGTTCGTGGTGCTCAATGCCCTTGGCGCCGTCCGCGACCTGGCGCCCGATCCGCGCCACGCCGCGCTGTCGGCTCCGGGCTGGCAGGCCCAAACGGGTGAGGCGACGACGTTGATCGCCGTGGTGACGTCCGTGCCGTGTGGCCACGAAACACTGACCCGGATGTGCGTGGCCGCGCACGACGCCCTGGCGCGGCTGGTGATTCCCGCCCACACGATGTTCGATGGCGATGTCGCCTTTGCCTCGACGCTGGCAGCGGGCGCCGCCTCCACACAGCAATCGCTCCGGCTGACCATTGCGACCGAATTGGCGGTGGAGGCGGCGATCCTTCGCGTCGCCCGGCCGGACCCCATGTAGGGGACCCGGTGCTACACTACGATTCTCGCCTCGTCATCGCCCGGAGCGGACCGGACGCCACCAGGTAGGCCCAACGCCATGACCTTTTCCCCCGCCCAACCACCCGAGCATCCCGTCCGGCGCCCCACGATCGTCGCCGGCGTCAGCCCTGCCTGGACCGGATCGCTCGGCAAGGCGTTGGGGCAGGCGGAAGCGCACCAATTCTTCGCCGTCGATCTGGATCTTCGCCGCGCGGCGATCGTGCCCTCGGTGGCCTCCGCCGCTTCCCAGGCCCGGACCGGCGTCGCCCGCGTCCGCAGCGTCTGGATTCCCGGGTCGATCACTGGGCTGCGGACGGAGCGGCGGAGCGCCGACCTGTGGCGGTTCCTGGACCATGCCGCCGGGCGGATGGGCCTGAGGACGGTCGTGCTGCCCCGCAGCGCCGAGGTCACGCGGGGGACTTTCATTGGGGCGGAACTCCGAAAAAGAATGCAGGTGACGTCGCACGGCACCGTGCGGCTGGCGATCGGAGTTCGGGGATCGGTCATCCATCGGGGTCATGACCAGCTGGCGCAGCTGCAGACATTGCGGCACACCGCCGAGGAATGGGATCTCGACATCGCATTGGACCTGGCGGGCAACGTGCCGCATTACCTGGAAGCCGAAGCGGCGGTCCTGCGCCTGCTGCCGAGGTTGACGGTCGTCAGGATTCCGTCGTGGGTTTCGCCGAGCGGCGAGCTGAACACGGACGATCCGATCTCGCGTCGGGTGGTGTCGATCCTGGCCGACCAGGGATACGCCGGGACGATCAGCATCATCCCGGCCCGCCCACTGATGCAGCTTCCCGGCGCGCGCACGTATCCCACCACGAGCGACGAATGGACGCGGCAGCTGATCCTCGATCAGTACGATCGCCAGTTGGCGGACGACCGACCGGCCCCGTATATCTCGCCGGAGCTTTACCGCGAGCAGTACTGACCGATCTCCATCCAGCAGTTGATCACCAGGCATTCCAACCCGGCGCGTCCCTCGTGACGACTGTCGTTGCTCCCTGCGCGAACCGGGAGTGGTTGAGCCTCAGGCACGAGGCTGGCGCAGTTTCGTCCGGTTTGTGCGACAATTCGGGCTCGTAAACGGTGCAACTCACGGTCGAAGTGGCTCCTGGCGCAGCCACCAACGACACGAACGGGAGGAAAACGGTCGAAAATGCGCGTGGCGCCCTGTCTTCGGATGGGGCGGGGATTGAAACCTCAACGCGGCAAGCGCCGACGTCGTGGGCGGCGGGATCGTGGCGCCCTGTCTTCGGATGGGGCGGGGATTGAAACTTGGAACGTCGACCGATAACAACCGGGACACGGTCAGGCTGCGCCCTGTCTTCGGATGGGGCGGGGATTGAAACCGCCACATCGACGACCTGTTGGCCGTCTGGCCGGGCAGCTGCGCCCTGTCTTCGGATGGGGCGGGGATTGAAACTAGATCGTGGCAACCGCGCGCCCGGAACGGCTGAAGTTGCGCCCTGTCTTCGGATGGGGAGACAACCGCTACCATCGGTTTGAGATGCGGTGACTGAGAATCCCGCTCGGGGCCATCCTAGGCGGAATTCACCTTCCGAGGCTGCCCCCGGCCCGGACGGTCTCGCATTGCCTCGACTTGCTCAATCGTAAACACCCGTTGCCGACCCAGAATCCAGCCCAGGTTTCGCTTTCGCGCAAGCGTATTCACCGCCTGTGCGGAAATGCCCAGCGCTTCGCCAGCCGCCGCCGAGGTAAGCACTGGAACGTCCGGATCGCGGACCGGTTCCTGTTTCTGCCCCCAATGTACAAACTGGTCATCGGGATACCCGGACGGCGCTGGCACGAGGAATCCGGCTGCTTCGGCGTTGTCCCAGTCCATGTCCAGCACTTCGCGCACGTTGCCCGCAATCGCCTCCAGGGATGGAGACCAGCTCGACAAGCCCGGCAAGTCGGGAAAAACGATGTCATACCCGCCATCCTCGCCATCGCTCGGTATGGCCACGAACGGATAACGAAGCCTGCGGGCCTCGGCTGCCTTGATCTTGTGCATCAGGGTTTCCTCCCATGTCACGTCCGCGACCCAGGCCAGGGGATCAGTCCCCCAGCCCCCTCCTCCGAATCTCCATCGATATGTCCTTGACTGCCGCCGCCCCTACCCTGCGCCCTCCGCGCAACGCGTATCCAATTCGCGTACCGTCAGGATGTTGCCAGAGGTAGTGACTCCCCTTGTTGCTTTGCAACTCGAATCCAAAGTGGCCGAGCGCCTGTTCCACTTCCCGCCGCGTCGCCTCTCGTGGCATCGGTTCTCGAAAGAAGACCTCCAGGGATGTATGGATTTTGGGCGACACTGGCTTCCATTCGATTCTAGCCGAGGAAGGATTGCAGATGTACTTATTATAGCAGGTCGGAATCATTACACAGGTTGAACGGGTCGCAAACCTGGGCGTCAATCCCCAACGACGAAGCTGCCAGATCAATTGGATTTGGTTGACAAACTCTCGGAGATACGGGTCCGGGCGTGAAACGACATTCTGTCTTCGGATGGGGCGAGGATTGAAACGGGCCGTACACCATGTTGCCGGACAGGTCGACGGGGGGAGAGTCCTATCTTCGGATAGTCGAACCATAGAGAGGTTGCGCATAGCCCTGAGAACGCGACAACGCCGGCGTCCGCAAGGGACACCGGCGTTGCACATGATCGTCAGTTGGACGAGGCGATGGATTATCTCTTCGTGTACTGAGGGGCCTTGCGGGCCCGCTTCAGGCCAACCTTCTTGCGCTCTTTCTCGCGGGCGTCCCGCGTCAGGAGCTTGGCGCTCTTGAGCGCGGGCCGGAGTTCGGCGTCCGACGCGATGAGGGCGCGGGAAATGCCGTGGCGAATCGCCCCGGCCTGGCCGGAGGTGCCGCCGCCGACCACGGAGACGACCACGTCGAAGCGCTCGGTGGTGCCGGTCACGCGGAATGGCTCGGCCATGACCAGGTAATGCAGCTCACGGCCACCGAAGTGCTCACGGTCTGTCTTGCCATTGACCGTCATTTTGCCTTCGCCCGGGTACAGGCGTACTCGCGCGATCGCGCTCTTGCGGCGACCGACAGCGTAGTAATACTGTCCTTTGGGCATCGTTGATTCAGTCACGCGGTTCTCCTTTGCGCGGGCGGAGGGCGGCGGATACGGGCGGAGCAAGCTCCGCAGCCCTACACGTTGCTACGGCGCACTAACGCGCCGCGGTGTCGTCCAGTTCGAGTGTCGCCGGATTCTGCGCGCCATGCGGGTGGTTCGTGCCCTCGAAAATCTTCAGCTTCTTGAGCTGCTGCTTCCCGAGGGCGTTCCGCGGCAGCATGCCCTTGACGGCGTTCTCGATGATGCGGTCCGGGTGCCGTTCGCGCAGATCCTTGAGCGACGTGGTCTTCAGGCCGCCGGGATAGCTGGAATGGCTGTAGTAGAACTTCTGGGTTTCCTTGTTGCCGGTCACCTTGACCTTGCCCGCGTTGAGCACGATCACGAAGTCGCCAGTGTCCACGTGCGGCGTGAACGTGGGCTTGTTCTTGCCGCGCAAGGTGGCGGCGATGGCCGAGGCTAGGCGGCCGAGGGTCTTGCCCTCGGCGTCGACCACGAACCAGGCGCGCGTCACGTCGCTGGATTTCGCTGAGTAGGTACGTCGTTCCACGTTAGCTCCCTTAGCCATGTTCCGTGTGAGATGGCTGCATGCTCACGGTCAGTATGCCATTCGGGTCAGGCTCGGGAACGTCGTTGCCGTAACCTACCCGCCAAAGAATCAATCCGTGTGCCGGCGCCAACACTGGTCCGAACCGTCGGTCCGCAACCTTGAGCAGTTGCTCGAACCACTCCGGCGGGCGCTCGCGCGTGCCCACCACCGCCAATCCGCCGACCACGGTCCGCACCAGTTGCGGCAGGAACCCGTCGGCAATGATCCGAACCTCGATCCCGGTTCCGGACCCGGGAAGTATCCCCCACCACGGTCCCACTTCGCGAACGCCGCAGTGATGGACCGTGCGGACCGTGCCCCGTTTCGCGACCGCACGAGCCGACCAGGGAACCCCTTCGCCGCCGCCCGTAAAGGCGGCCAGGTTATGGGTTCCGACCAAATGACCGGCGGCGCGGGTCATGGCGTCGAGGTCGAGCGCCGACCGCCGGTTCCAGGCAAATCGCTCCATGAGCGGTTGCCTGGAACCGACCCAGATGCGGTACCGGTACTCCCGCCAGATCGCGTCGTACCGAGGGTGAAATCCCGCCTCGACTCGTGCCACCGAGGAAATCGCCAGGTCGTCCGGCGTGACCCGGTTGAGCGCGTTATGCAACGCTTCGGCGCTCATTTCCGGCCGGAGGTCTGCACACCGGACCACCTGGCCCACCGCATGCACCCCCCGATCGGTGCGTCCGGCGAACTCGGTTGTCGCCGGACTGCCGCCGAGCCGTTCGAGCGCGTGGTCCAGTTCCTGTTGAACCGTCCGCACGTTCGCCTGCGTTTGCGATCCCCAAAACCCCGTTCCGTCGTAACCGAGCGTGAGCTTGAGCACCGCAGTCGCTGGCGTGGCAGTACCCACCGCGATTGTCATTCCGAGCTTGCGAGGAATCTCGAGTCGCCAGTTGGTGGTTTCAAGATTCGTCGCAAGCTCGGAATGACAGATTCCATCGCTACGCGACGAACTCGATCAGCACGATCGGCGCCGCGTCGCCGCGTCGCACCCCGAGCTTGGAAATCCGGGTGTACCCGCCGGGCACGTCCTCATAGCGAGGCGCCACGACATCGAAGAGCCGAGCGACCGAACGCTTGTGATCGAGCCGGGACATCACGATGTTCCGATGATGGGCCGAATCGTCACGAGCCATCGTCACGAGCTTCTCGACGACGCTGCGCAGCTCCTTGGCCTTGGCTTCGGTGGTGGTGATGCGCTCATTCAGGATCAGCGAAATCGCCTGCTGCCGAAGCATCGCCTTGCGCTGGCTTGGATTGCGGCCGAACTTGCGGCCGGATTTACGGTGCCTCATGACTCGTTTTCCTCGGTCTCGCTGGCGCCCAGGCCGCTCAGCGACTTGATCGCTTCCGCGACCTCCAATGACTCGGCGTCTTCGTCGTCGGTTTCAGCAGCCTCGATTGGGACGTCGAGATCAGCCTCCGGCAGGTAGCCATACTCGTGCAGCTTCTCGCGAAGCTCGGTCAGCGACCGGGGCCCGAAGTTGCGGATCGAAAGCAGCTGGTCCGGATCCATCGTCAGCACCTGGCCAACCTTGTCGATCTGCTTGCTGCGCAGCGCGTTGAGCACCCGCGGCGAGAGACCGAGATCGGCCAGCGGCTTGTTCTGGACTTCCTCGGGAATGAACGAGTTGGCGGCCGCTTCCGGCTCCGGACGCGTGAACTCGGAAAAGACCCGGGCGTGATCCATCAGGATCGACGCCGATTGCGAGAGCGCGTCGTCCGGCTCGATCGTGCCGTCGGTCAGGATCTCGAGGATCAACCGATCGTACTCGACGTTCTGGCCGACACGCGTTGGCTCGATCACGAAGTTGACCCGCTGGATCGGGGTGAAGATCGCATCGATCGGGATTTCGCCGAGCGCGAATGTTTCCTGGGCCTCGGCCGGGCGGTAGCCGCGGTCACGGCTGATCCAGAGATCCATGTCCAGCACCGAGTCCAGGCCGTCGAGCGTCGCGATCGGATGCTCCGGGTTGACGATCTCGACCTCGACCGGCCACTCGACGTCGCCAGCCGTGATCGGGCGCTCGCCCTCGCCTTCGCCACGGACATACAGGTGGGCGCGCACGTCGCCGTGCAGTTCCTGCATCCGGCGCAGGCGAATGCCCTTGAGATTCAGCACGACCTCGGTCACGTCCTCGCGGACGTTGGGGATCGTGGCGAACTCGTGCCACACGTTGTCGATGCGAATCCGGGAAATGGCGCACCCTTCGAGCGATCGCAGCAGAATGCGGCGGAGGGCGTTGCCCAGCGTGGTGCCATACCCTGGTTCGAGCGGCTCGACCTGGTAGCGCCCGTAGTTGCGCCCCGTCTCGATGGTTTTGATGGTGAAATCGGGTTGCTGCAACAAGCGGACTTGCCTCCTTGCGACGCCGTTCTGCGTTTGTGATTCGCGCCGGGTGTACGCTTCAGCAGTTCGGCGCGACAGGCCGGACGTGACCCGGTCCAGACCTGTGACCATTGGTGTCGATGTTTTCCATGTACCGTCGCCATCCTCGCCGCCGTGCATCGAGCGACGGCGACGTACGTACCCCTTCATTGAGGACACGCGACGATACGTGCCCCGATCCGCGACCATTCGAACCGGAGTAGTGTCGATTAGACGCGGCGGCGCTTCGGCGGCCGGCACCCGTTGTGCGGGATCGGCGTGGTATCAGTGATCGAAATCACCATGACGCCGCTGGACTGCAACGACCGGACCGCCATCTCGCGGCCCGATCCCGGCCCCTTGACGTAGACGTCGACCTGGCGCAGGCCGTGTTCGGCGGCCCGTCGGGCGGCGGCCTCAGCCGTCATCTGGGCAGCGAACGGCGTGCTCTTGCGCGAGCCCTTGAACCCGTTGGCCCCCGCGCTCGACCAGGCGATGACGTTACCCATCGGATCGGTCAGGGTAACGATCGTGTTGTTGAACGTGGCCTGGATGTACGCTCGGCCTCGGGGCACATTCTTGCGATCCCGACGACGAACGCGACCCTTTTGACCAGCACCTCGGCGCTTCTCGGACATTTTGCGGTTTTCCCTTCACAACGATACAACCCACCCCAGCGCCGCCCATGCGGCGCCTGGGTGAAGACGCTTAGGCCAACTTACTTGCGGCGACCGCCAATGGCTCGCTTCGGACCGCGCCGGGTTCGCGCATTGGTGCGGGTGCGCTGACCGCGCACCGGCATGCCACGCCGATGACGAAGCCCCCGGTAGGAACCAATGTCCATCAAACGCTTGATGTTCATCGCGACTTCGCGCCGAAGGTCGCCTTCGACCCGGTGGTCGCGGTCGATGATCTCGCGAAGCCGGTTGACTTCGTCGTCAGTAAGCTCGCGGACTCGCGTGTCCGGATTGATGCCGGTTGCCGCGAGCAGGTTCTGGCTCGTTTTCAACCCGATGCCAAAGATGTAGGTGAGCCCGATTTCCACGCGCTTTTCACGCGGCAGGTCAACCCCCGAAAGTCGTGCCATAGATCTTCCTCGTTCCGTATGAACTTAGCCGGGCGATGAGCGCCAAGCCAGTCCGTGTCGTAGGTTATCCCTGCCGCTGCTTGTGCCGGGGGTTGGTGCAGATGACCCGCACGATGCCCTGGCGGCGAATGATGCGGCACTTCTCGCACCGCTTGGAAACCGAAGCCGAAACCTTCATGTGTGAATCCTTCAGCCCATGACTGCGCATGGCGTAATGTGTCGTCGTTCGCGCACCAGTCCGGGCGTTCACCTGAACGTTCCGATAGGTGCAATCTGGGGGTTAGCCAGCTCTCGCATGCATCGTGATCGTGTTTGGGACAACCCATGAGCGTACCCCGGGATCAACGGGGTTGTGGAATGGGTCATCAACCGCACACGCGGATAGCGCATGTCTCAGGACATGCGCCACGAAAAACTATTCTAGCACCGATCCGGGCAGCCGCGTCAAGATCAGCGGCGGCCCATCCGTTATTGCAACCGTGTGTTCGAAGTGTGCCGACCACGATCCGTCGGCCGCAACCACCGTCCACTCGTCCTCCAGGGTGGCGGTTTCGTCGCCACCGGTGGTAAGCATCGGCTCGATCGCGAGCGTCATGCCCTTCTTTAACCTGAGCCCTTTGCCCGGTTCGCCATGGTTCGGGATGTGCGGGTCTTCCCACATTGCCCGGCCGATGCCATGGCCGCCGTACTCCTGGACGATGCCGTAGCCACGCTCCGTGGCGTAGAGCTCGATCGCGTGACCGATGTCGCCGAGCCGGTTGTCGGTCACGGCCTGTTCCAGGCCCCGGTAGAGCGCCGCCTCGGTATCGGCGAGCAGCCGCTGGTGCGCTTCTGAAATGGCGCCGACCGGATACGTCCACGCCGAATCGCCGTGGAAACCATCGACGATGGCCCCGATGTCGACGGCGATGATGTCGCCGTCGTTGAGCCGTCGCGGACCAGGAATGCCGTGGACGATTTCCTCGTTGACCGAGGCGCACATGGTTCCCGTGAATCCGTGATGACCAAGGAAATTGGACGTGGCGCCCTGTTCGGCGAGGGTGGCGCGCACGATGTCGTCGAGTTCCTGCGTGGAAACGCCGGGGGCGATCGCCACCCGAACCCGGGCGTGACATTCGGCCACGACCTGCCCGGCGCGCTTCATCTTCTCGATGTCGGCCGAACTCTTGAGGGAAATGCCCATGGTCAGCCGACCCCTGTTCCGGTGAGCCGGAGCTTGATGATGGCCAGGATGCTGGCCTGAACTTCGTCCACCGTCCTGTCCCCGTCGACGCGCGTCAGCTTGCCCTGGGCGTCGTAATAATCGAGCAACGGGGCGGTCTGCTGGTCGAAAAGGGCCAGGCGCCGGGTGATCGCCTCGGGCTTGTCGTCATCCCGCTGGATCACGGCGCCACCGCATGTGTCGCAGACGCCTTCATCCGTTGGCGGATTGGTTTCGACGTGGTAGACGGCGCCGCAATCGACGCAGACCCGACGGCCCGAAAGCCGTTCGACCAGCACATCGCGTGGCGCGTCGATCTCGATGACCGCGGTGACCGATTCCCGATGCAGGGCGAGGATGTCGTCCAGCGCGTGAGCCTGGGCGTCGGTGCGGGGAAAGCCGTCGAAGAGGGCCCCGGCTAAATCCTCGCCAGCCACCCGCCGACCGACCAGCGAGGCGATCCGCTCCCGGACGATGCTGTTGGTCAGGCCGTCGGGCACGAGGTCGCCGCGATCGAGGATCGCCTTGAGCTCGAGACCCAACAGGGAGGCCGAGGCGATTTCGGTCCGGAAAAGCTCCCCGGTCGCGATCCTGGTCAATTTGAGTTTGGGCCCGAGGAGCGCCGCCTGGGTCCCTTTACCGGACCCCTGCGCTCCCATGAGGATTACATGCACGAAGTTGGTCCCTGTTTGCATTCGCATACGTGGTAGGCGAAACCGAATGGCCGCCACTACCAGAACCTCTCTTGGCAGTGGCCGGCCTTGTGCCGGCCACTACCAGGTCAACACGTATCCAGCGGGGCCAGGTTGACCCCTACGACAGAACGCTTGCTTAGTTGATGAAGCCTTCGTAGTTACGCATCATCAGCTGCGCTTCCAGTTGCCGCATCGTGTCGATCGCGACACCAACGACGATCAGCAGCGAGGTGGCGCTCAACTGGAGCGTGTTGACCCCCGTGATCGAGCTGGCGATGAACGGCAGGATCGCGATGATCCCGAGGAACAGCGCCCCGACGACGGTGATTCGCGAAAGCACTCGCTGCAGGTAGACGGCCGTGTTCTTGCCGGGCCGCACGCCGGGGATGAACGCTCCCTGGCGTTGCAGCGATTCCGGAATCCGCTGCTGCTGGAACACCACCATCGTGTAGAAGAAGGTGAACCCGACGACCATGAAGAAGTAGACGACGTTGTAGGGCCAGGTGTCCGGGCTCAGCCAGCGGGTCAACGTACCAGCGAAGTCCCGAACCCATTCGGTGTTGGACGCCGACAGGAAGTTGGCGACCATCCCGGGGAAGACCATGATGCTGACCGCGAAGATCAGCGGAATCATGCCGGCGCTGTTGACTTTGAGCGGGATGTTGGTGGTCGTGCCGCCATACACCCGGCCGGCCCGCACCCGCTTGGCGTGATGCACCGGAATCCGGCGCTGCCCCTCGTTGATGAGGACGACGCCGACGATGGTAACGAGCGCGATGATGATGAAGATCACGGTGCCGATCAGGTTGGACCCGAGCGAGCCACCCGTCAGCAGGTTCCCGATCGAGCTCGGCAGCGAGGCGATGATGCCGCCGAAGATGATGATCGAGATGCCGTTGCCAATTCCCTTCTCGGTGATCAGTTCGCCGATGAACACCAGCAGCATCGTACCGGCGGTCAGCGTGAGCAGGATCGCGACGGTCGGGAACCAGGTGTCGGCCTCGAACAGCCCGAAATTTTGGATGAGGGGCTGGCCGTCGACGCCCGGCTGACGGGAAAAGAGCAAGGTTTGCCCGTACCCCTGCAACAGCGCCAGCGGCACCGTCAGGATGTGGGTGTACTGGTTGATCTTGTTCCGGCCCTGCTGGCCTTCCATCGACAGTTCGTTGAGGCGGGGAACGATCGGCGTCATCAACTGCATGATGATCGACGCAGTGATGTACGGATACACGCCCAGCGCCACGATCGAGAAGTTGGTCAACCCACTGCCGGAGAACAGGTTCAGCATGCCCAGCAGCTGGCTGTTTTCGACGAACGCGCGCAACCCGTCTCGATCGACGCCCGGGATCGGGATGCTGGCGATGCATCGGAAGATCACCAGCATCCCGAGGGTGAACAGGATCTTCGCGCGAAGATCCGGGATCTTGAATGCGTTGATGACGGCCTGGAGCATTCCTAGGCCTCCTTCGCCTCACGTTCCTGGAGCTGCGCGATCGCCTCACGCCGGGAAGGTCCGCCGACCTTGCCAACGCGCATCGCCTTGAGTTCGCGGTTCAACGGTAGCTGACGGGTGCGAGGCCGGGCGGTCAACCAGTCATCGGTCCGCTCCAGGGTCACGGCCGTGCCCCCTGCCGCTTCGATGGCGGCCGAAGCCCCCTTCGAGAAGGCGTGGGCGTGAATGGTCACAGCCATGCCGATCTCGCCCGTGCCCAGGATCTTGATCGGGAATTCGGCGCCGCGAATCAGCCCGCGCTCGGCGAGCACCGCCGGCGTGATCGGTCCATCGAACTCCATGCCGGCGAGCCGGCCCAGGTTCACGGTTTCCCACGGCGTCTTCCAGATGTTCGTGAAGCCGCGCTTGTAAGGCATCCGCTGCTGGATCGGCAGCTGACCACCTTCGAACCCGATACGGACACCGCCGCCGGATCGGGAGTTTTGGCCCTTGGTGCCGCGTCCCGCGGTTTTGCCACGGCCGCTACCGTGTCCGCGACCGACCCGTCGCCTGGTTGTCGTGGAGCCCTTGGCGGGCCGCAGATCGTCTAATGTCAGTGGCATCGTCGTTCTCTCGTTTCGACCGGTTCGAGCATGGCCAGACGGCGCATCCCTAGTCGGCGGCAATTTCCTCGACCGTCACCAGGTGACCGATCTTGTGGACGGCGCCCCGGATCGACGGGTGGTCCGGCCGGATCACTGAGTGGTGAAGGCGGCGCAAGCCAAGCGATTCGACCGCCCGGCCCTGGTCCGCGGGCCGCCCGATCGTGCTCTTGACGAGCGTGATCTTCAGCTTGGGTCCAATGATGTTCTGGGTCTCGCTCATGGTTTGTTGGTCCTCGGGCCACGGCCGCCGCCCTGGCCACCTGGGCCACCGGGGCCGCCCTGACCGCCGCGCCGCTGGTTGCGACGGTTGCTATCCTGCGGCGGGGTCAGTGGAGCCGCCACCGATCGGGGCCGGAACACATCGGCTCCGCCGTGATCGAACGGCTTGCGGAGCTGCTGCTTCGCGCGTCGCCGGCGCTGGATCACTGCCTGCTCCGATTCGAGCAACTTCAGCGCTTCCATGGTTGCCCGCACCACGTTCACCGGGTTGTTGCTGCCGAGCGACTTGGTGAGGATGTCCCGGATGCCGGAAACCTCGACCACCGCGCGCACGGCGCCGCCGGCGATGACGCCGGTACCGGGCGAAGCCGGCTTCAGCATCACGCGGGAGGCCCCGAACGTGGCTTCCACTTCGTGAGGAATGGTGCCGCCGTCGAGCGGAATGGTGATCATCGACTTCTTGGCGGCCTCGCCGCCCTTGCGGATGCTGTCCGGCACTTCGCCGGCCTTGCCGAGTCCAACGCCGACGCGGCCCTTGCCGTCGCCGACCACCACGATGCTGCCGAACGCAAACGTTCGGCCGCCCTTGTGGACCTTGGACACGCGGTTGATTCGCACCAACCGTTCTTCGAGTTCGTTCGCCTGGTCTTCGTCCGACCGGCGACGCGGGGCGCGCTCTTCGCGATTGCGATCCATATCTGTCTCCAGATCCGTTGTCCCGACCAGCACTCGGCCCGATGCCTTCCGCACTGGCGGCGTCAACGGGTTAGAACTTCAGACCGCCCTCACGAGCGCCATCAGCTACGGCTTTGATACGTCCGTGGTAGAGGAACCCGCCACGGTCGAAGGTTACCAACTCGACGCCGGCGCTCTTCGCCCGTTCGGCAATGACTTCGCCGACGGCCTTGGCCCGGGCGGATTTGTCCGCGCCTTCACCGGCCCGCTCGCGAACGGCCTCTTCGAGATCGCTCGCGGCGACCAGGGTGTGGCTCTGGGTGTCATCGATCACCTGCGCGTAAATGTGCGCCGATGACCGGAACACGTTGAGCCGGGGCCGCTGCGTGGTCCCGCTGACTTTAGCGCGCACCCGCCGGTGCCGTCGCTCCCGCGACGTAAGCGCCTTTCGATACTTGGTCCGCATGGTTTATCTCCCAGAGGCGTAGGCAACGGGCGGAGCAAGCTCCGCAACCCTACGCAATCCGCATAACGGCTTCATTGCCTACTTCGCCTTGCCGGCCTTGCCCGCCTTGCGGCGAACGGCTTCACCGGCGTACCGGATGCCCTTGCCCTTGTACGGCTCGGGCGGACGGATGCCCCGGATGCGGGCGGCTTCTTCGCCCACCATCTGCTTGTCGATGCCGCTAACCGACACGCGGTTGTTGCCTTCGACCGCGTAGGCAATGCCGTCCGGGGCAACGAGGCGGACCGGATGGGAATACCCCACGTTGAGGACGAGGTTCTTGCCATCGAGCGCCGCACGATAGCCCACGCCAAGGATTTCGAGGCGCTTGGTGTAGCCATCGGTGACGCCAACGACCATGTTGTTGAGCAGCGACCGGGTCAACCCGTGCAGGGCTTTCACCTCACGCTGGTCGTTCGGCCGCTCGACGCGAATCTCGGCGTCTGCCTGGACGATCGAAAGCCTCGACGTAAACGCCGAGTTCAATTGGCCCTTGGGACCCTTGACGGTGACCGCGTTCCCTGGTCCCAGTTGGACGTCGACGCCTTTCGGCACCGGGATCGGTTTCACACCAATTCTGGACATAGCATTTTCCTGTTCCGGTGGCGAGGGCCGCCGCAGCCAACGCGTGGCGGTCTCCGCCGACTTACCAAACGGTGCAAAGCACCTCGCCGCCGATGCCGCGCTTGCGGGCTTCGTATCCGGTGAGGACGCCTTCCGGCGTGCTCACGATGGCAATGCCGAGACCACTGCGCACGCGAGGCAGCTGGTCCTTGCCGGCGTAGACACGCAGGCCCGGCTTGCTGATGCGCTTGATTTCACGAATGACGTGAGACTTGTCCGCCGCGTAGCTCAGGTTGACGATGAGCTGGTTCTGCGGCGTCTTCTCGACGATCGAGAAATCGGCGATGTAGCCTTCTTGCTTCAAAATGGCGGCGATGGCGACCAGGATCTTGGTGGCGGGCATGGTCATGTCGGTCTTATTGGCCATGCCTGCGTTCCGGATCCGGGTCAGCATGTCGCTGATGGGGTCGTTCACGCTCATGCGGCGAGTTCTCCGTTGCTGTGGTGGTGGTCGTTCAACATTTGCGGGACAGCCGTTACCAGCTGGACTTGGTCACGCCCGGCAGGCGGCCCACCGAGGCCAGCTCCCGGAAACAGATCCGGCAGACGCCGAATTTCCGCATGTAGGCGCGTGGCCGGCCACACACCCGGCACCGGTTGTGCGCGCGGGTCGAGAACTTCGGCGTGCGTTGGGATCGTACGATCGAACTGGTCTTGGCCATGGTTCCTCCGTCGTTCGCTAGCGCGCGAACGGCATCCCGAGGAGCGCGAGCAAACGTCGCCCTTCCTCGTCCGTGCGGGCGGTGGTCACGATGCTGACTTCCAGGCCGCGCACCTTGTCGATCTGGTCATACTCGATTTCAGGGAACATGATCTGCTCCCGGAGTCCCAGCGTGTAGTTCCCGCGGCCGTCGAACGAATTCGGCGACACGCCGCGGAAGTCCCGGATGCGCGGCAGTGCGATGGCCGTCAGCCGGTCGTAGAACTCGTACATGCGCTCGCCGCGAAGGGTGACCATCGCGCCGATCGGCATGCCTGCCCGCAGCTTGTAGGCCGCGATCGATTTCTTTGCCTTGGTCACCACCGGCGCCTGGCCGGTGATCCAGCGCAGGTCGCTGACCGCGGCGTCGATGGCCCGTCCGTTCTGGACGGCCTCGCCAAGACCGATGTTGACCACGATCTTGTCGAGTTTCGGCACCTGATACACGTTCTTGTAGCCGAAATCGCCGGTAAGGGCGGGGATGGCCTCGTCCCGGTAGCGATCACGTACCCGTGTCATAGAACACCTCACGCCGGACAAGGTCCGGATTCCATAGGTTGCTCGGCGTTCCCACCTGGTCTGCCGCGCGAAAGCGGCACTCAGGTCGCCGTTCGACTTATCAGTTCCTCATCATATGCAATGCCTGAGGAAGGCAATTTCCTACCGCATTCATCGAATCCGGTAGTGGCCGCCCATGTGGCGGCCAGAGCGACGCACAAGCCGATGGCTGAGACAAGCTCAGCATCCCTACGCGGTTGGGCGCGGCAATGTAGCGTCGCACTTCTTGCAGAAGCGCTCGTTCTTGCCTTCGCCATTGGCGCGAATGCCAACGCGGCTCGGCTCCCCGCAGGTCGGGCAAACCAGTTTCACGTTGGACACGTGAAGCGCCGCCTCGACTTCGACGATACCGGCCTGGCGGGCGCGGCCGCGTTTGATGTGCTTCTTGACGATGTTGACGCCTTCGACCACCACCCGGTCCCGATCCGCGAGGTTTTGGCGGACGACGCCGCGCTGCCCCTTGTTGCGACCGTTGGTGACCAGCACTTCATCGCCGGTTCGAATCTTCCTCATCACCGATCCCTACAGTGTTTCCGGGGCGAGTGACACAATCCGCATGAAGGCTCGCTCACGCAACTCTCGGCCAACCGGGCCGAAGATGCGGGTGCCGCGAGGGGCTCCCTGGGCATTGATCAACACCGCCGCATTGTCATCGAACTTGATGTGACTGCCGTCTGGCCGCCCGTATTCCTGCGCCGTCCGGACGATGACCGCCCGGATGACTTCGCCCTTCTTGACGGCGGCGTTGGGCTGGGCGACCTTCACCGACGCGATGATCGTATCCCCGACGCTGCCCCATCTCCGGGAGGAGCCACCCAGCACGCGGATACACATGATTTCGCGTGCCCCGCTGTTGTCGGCCACTTTGAGCCGGGTTTGTGGCTGAATCACCGTTCACTATCCTCCGGAAGCCACTGGCTTCCGCACTCGTCCGCCGTTTCCAGCCCTAAAGCTGGACCGCGCGCTCGACAACCTCGCGCACAACCCAGCGCTTGCGCTTGGAAAGCGGGCGGGTCTCTTCAATGCGAACCAGGTCGCCCGGCTTGCAGGAGTTGTGCTCATCGTGGGCCAGGAACTTCGACGTTCGCGTAATCCGCTTGTGGTAGAGCGGGTGGCGGCGGACGTAGTTCACGGCGATCACGACGGTTTTATCCATCTTGTCGCTGACAACCTTGCCGACCTTCATGGTGCGCGGCTTTTGCTGCGGCACAACCTTCTCGTCGGTTTGAGCTGTCACTTCCTGAACATCGCTCATACGTTTCCTCGTGATGTTTGACGCCAAACGCGGCGTCTTCGCTGGCCGCCACAAGGGCGGCCACTGGTGGGCCGGCAACCCTACGACGTGGTGGCCTGGGCGCGCCGGGTTTCGCCGACGATGGTGTGAATGCGCGCGATGTCCTTGCGGATCTGCTTCGTGCGGGAAGTGGCGGTCAATTGACCAACCGCTTCCTGGAAGCGGAGGTCACGCCATTCGACGTGAAGTTCCCGCAGGGTTTCGTCGATCTGCTCGGCGGTCAGGGCGCGAATTTCGGCTGCCTTCATGCTGCCGCTCCCTCACTCTGGACCGGGGTCCCAGGCGTCTCCCGAACGAGCACCTTCGTCTTCATCGGAAATTTCATCCCGGCGCGACGGAGGGCTTCGGACGCTTGATCCTGGGGAACACCGGCGATTTCGAAGAGCATCCGGCCGGGCTTGACGACCGCCACCCAGAACTCCACGTTACCCTTGCCGGAACCCATACGGGTTTCGGCGGCCTTCTTGGTGACGGGCTTGTCCGGGAAGACCCGGATCCAGACCTTGCCGCCACGCTTCAGGTAGTTGGTAATGGCGCGCCGGGCGGCTTCGATCTGGCGGCTGGTGATCCAGGCCGGTTCGAGCGATTGCAATCCGAACTCGCCGAACGAGACTTCGGAGCCGCGGTACGCCTTACCCCTCATCCGTCCTCGCATGACCTTGCGGTATTTGGTCCGCTTCGGCATCAACATGACAATTGCTCCGCTCATTAGGCGCGCACGGGCGGAGCAAGCTCCGCAACCCTACGCACATCGATGGCTAACCTAGTCGCCCACCGTCGCCAGGTCTGCCGAAAGCGACGCCGCGGTGACTTCGGGACCCGTGCGGATCACGTCACCCTTGTAAACCCAAACCTTGACGCCGATTCGACCGTACGTGGTGGCCGCGTGGACCACCGCGAAGTCGATGTTGGCGCGCAGCGTGTGCAACGGCACACGTCCGTCCTTCTCCGTGACGGCCCGGCTCATCTCGGCGCCGCCAAGGCGGCCCGCAAGACGGATCTTGACGCCCTTGGCGCCGCGGCGCATGGCTTGCTGCACGGCATGCTTCATGGCCCGCCGGTACGACACGCGGCGGGCGATCTGCTCCGCAATGCTCTCGGCGATCAAACGCGCCTCGATCTCGGGAATCTTGATCTCCTCGATCCGGATGTTGACCTTTTTGCCAACCGCCTTTTCGACCAATTGCCGAAGCCGCTCGACGTTCGCGCCCTGCTTGCCGATGACGATGCCCGGCTTCGCGGTGTGGAGGGTGACGTCCACCTTGTTGGCGGCGCGCTCCAGCTCAATGCGCGAAATGCCGGCGCGTGTAAGCTCACCCAGGATCAGTTTCCTGATCTTCAGGTCTTCGTGCAGCAGTTCAGTATAGTTGCGTTCGGCAAACCATTTCGATTCCCAATCGCTTGCGATACCGAGCCGGAATCCAATCGGATTGACTTTACGGCCCATTAGCGGCTCTCCCTCTCTTCGGCGACGACCGAGATGTGGGTTGATCGCCGGAGAATCCGGCCCACCCGGCCGCGCGCCTTCGGCTTGAAGCGGCGCATCTGCGGCGCGTCGTCGCAGCGAATGTCCTTGATCCAGAGATCTTCCGGATCGAGATCGTAATTGTTCTCTGCGTTCGCCGCGACCGAGCGGAGCAGCTTCTCGACGTCGGCTGCCGCCTTGTTTGGCACGAACTGCATCAGCTCGATCGCCTCGGTCACCTTCTTGCCGCGAACAAGGTCCACGACGAGGCGAGCCTTTCGTGGCGAGATGCGGACGCGTTGTGCGCTAGCGCGAACTTCCATCGTTTCGTCCTCTACCTCGCCTTACCGGCGACCGCGGCGATCCGCGTCCTTGCCATGACCGCGGAACGTCCGGGTCGGTGCGAATTCACCCAGCTTGTGCCCAACCATCTGCTCGGTCACAAAGATCGGCACATGCTGCCGGCCGTTGTGGATCGCGATGGTGTGGCCAACCATGCCCGGGAAGATGGTGCAGGCTCGGGCCCAGGTGCGGATCACGGTCCGCTGGTTGGTTCGATTGAGTACGTCGACCTTCTTCTGCAATTTCAGGTCGATGTACGGTCCCTTCTTCGAT
>JBGTNF010000249.1:0-3878 GCA_041743205.1 Thermomicrobiales bacterium
CCGGGATCTGGCGGACCGGGTTGCCGCCGTCATCGCCCGCGGCGATGTGCCGCTCACGCTGGGGGGCGATCACGCGATCGCGATCGGCACCATCGCCGGCGCCGCCCGCGCCTGCAAGAAACTGGGCGTGATCTGGTTCGATACCCACCCGGACATCAACACCCCGTCGACCTCGCCCAGCGGGCACATCCACGGCATGCCGGTCGCGATCGCGATTGGCGAAGCCGCTGAGGAACTGCCGTCGCTGACGGCGCTCGTCGACCGGTTCCCCATGGTCGCGCCGGAAAACGTCTGCATGCTCGGCATCCGCGACATCGACCCGGCCGAAGCGCACCGCATCCGCGAGCTCGGGATCTGGGCGCTTTCGATGGACGAGTGGTCCGACCTCGGCATCACCCAGGGGGTCCGGGCCGCGCTCCAGCACCTGCGGGCGACCAAGGTCGACGGCATCCACGTTTCGTTCGATGTCGATGTGCTGGACCCGTCGATCATGCCCGGCACGGGCACCCGCTGGCCGGGCGGCCTAACCGTGCGCGAAGCCTCTCGCGCCCTCCGCGAGCTGGCCGAGTGGGACCTGCCGATCCACTCGCTGGACTGGGTGGAGCTCAACCCGGACCTCGACCCGGCCGGAGCGAGCACGCTCGTCGCTACCTCGCTCCTGGCCACCTGCCTCGGCGAACGGATGTACATGTAACGCCAGGCCCGCCGGCGCGTTGTTCGCTGCGGAACGCGTTTTCGTAGGGGCCGGCCCGGTGCCGGCCCGGCTCTTCAGCAAAGGTCGTTCGGGATGCCTGGTTCTCTTACGATCCGCAACGCGGAGCCGGGCGACGCCGAACGCATCTCCGCAATCGACGTCGCGGTGACGAACCACATGCCGTGGATCGTAGGGTCCTGAGAGCCGGTACTGGCGCGCATCCATCATTCCAGCACGGCTGAGACAATATGAAGCACCCGTAAGTCGATTTACCTGCGGGCGCTTTCGTTTCCAGACACGGCAAGATGCGTTTCCCAGGGAGAGGAGCAGGCATGGATATCCTGAAGAACCGGTTGGTGCCGACCGGCAAGTGCTGGTGCGGTTGCGGCGAAGAGACGCTCATCGACGCGTTCTTCAAGCCAGGTCACGACAGGCGCGCCGAATCATCTCTGATCAAGCTCCGGTACGGCAGCATCGCAGGTTTCCTTGATTTTCACGGCTTCGGTCCTGACGGTCGCAACCTGAAGGAAGCGTACGAAAAAGAGACTGGCAGAGGCGACGTTTAAGCGAACTCGCCGATGAAGCGAGCGAAGGCGCGATCAGCGAGGCCCAGCGTCAGCGCATGTCGGTGATTCCGCAGCCAGAAGGCCGCCTTCGGCCGATGCGCTTCGCGCAGGGATTCCTCGCGAGCTCGGAATGACGAATGGAGGACACGCTTGACTGACCTCATCCGCTGCGGATGGGCGGGAACCGACCCGCTGTATGTCGCCTATCACGACGACGAATGGGGCGTGCCCGTCCACGACGACCAGGAACTCTTCGACCGGCTGATGCTGGAAGGCTTCCAGGCCGGGCTGTCGTGGATCACGATCCTGCGCAAGCGGGAAAACTTCCACCGCGCCTTCGACGGCTGGAATCCCGAGATCATCGCCGGCTACGGTGAGGCGGACGTCGCCCGGCTCCTGGCCGATCCCGGCATCATCCGCAACCGGCTCAAGGTCAACGGCGCGGTCCGCAACGCACAGGCGTACCTCGCGATCCGCGACGCCGGGGAATCCTTTTCCGAGCTGCTCTGGTCGTTCGTCAGTGGCGAGCCGATCGTGAACCAGCCGCTCACCCTGGCCGATGTGCCTGTCTCGACGCCCGAGGCGGCGGCGATGTCGAAGGAACTCAAGCGGCGCGGCTTCACCTTCGTCGGCCCCACCATCTGCTACGCCTTTATGCAAAGCGCCGGGATGGTCGACGACCACCTCGTGGGTTGCGTGAGCAAGCCCCGCTGACGTCGGCCCGTGCCGCAAGCGCTATGAGTCGGCCAACCCGGTCGGTCGATCGCCGTGCCCGAGCGCGTACCACCAGCCAGTTCCCAACAACAAGAACCCTGGAACGATGCCAGAGATCACCGCGATCGCCGCCACGGAGGCGTCCGCCAGGGCGAGCGCCAGGCCAATCGCGCCGCACACGGCGATCGCCACGCCCAGCCAGCGCACGAACGGGTTGCGCCAGACCACGGCCAGCGCCACGAAATGCAGCCCAACCACCAGCGACACCCACCCCACGCTGGCCTCCGCGATATCGAGGGGGCCATTGATCAGCCGCAGGCCCCCAAAGAGCGCAACGACCTCCACGCCAACCACCATCCAGTACCCGCGACTGAACCCGGCTGCCCGTGAATCACGCTGCCCCGCTCCTGACCCGACGTTGCGGCGCACCACGAGCGTCACGACGAGGCCGGCAAACGCCGCCGCCCCCAGAAGCCGTATGGTCAGGCTGGCCGCCGAAGGCAATTCCCCCGCGTTGACCAGCACGTACACCAATCCAAAGACCGCGCCGATGGCGGCGCCCATTCGCTCGTTCGACATGCCCCAAGCATCGGACATCATCACACGCATGTCCATGCGCCGCTTCGCCTCGCGGTCGATTACACTGAATCCGGAACACACCGACGGCACAATCGAATCGGCGGATCGAACGGATGGAGAAGCGACGTGGGTTGCCTGTCACGCCTGGTGGTCATTGCGGCATTGGGAGTGCAGGTCATTGCCAGCGGGCTCGGCCTCATCGTCTTCGGCTCGGCCGGCGTCCTCGGCAATGCGGCGATCGTGAGCGCCGAAGACGCGCTGATCGTGTTCGTCGCCCTGGCGTTGAGCCTGGTGGCGACGCTCGTGCTCGCCATCAAGCTCTGGCTGGGCTCACGGAAACGAAAACGGCTGGAACAGGCCCTCGCCAAATCGCCGGCGACGGTTTGACCAACGGGCGACCGCGGCGCCACCCGCAGGCCACGTCACGCGGCTCCGGCGCCGAACTGGGCGGCGTATTCAGGCGACGGCTCGATGGGGGTGATGACGTCGATCAGCACGCCGTTGGGATCACGCGTGATGAAATGCCGCTGCCCGAACGGCTCATCCCGCAACGCGATCAGCATCGGCAATCCCTCCCCGGCCAGCCGCGCGTACTCGGCGTCGACGTCCTCGACCTCGAAGTTGAGGATCAGCCCCGACACCGGCGTCCGGCCCTCGGGCGGGATCGTCTCGTGCGTGTGGTCGATGATGGCGAGATTCGTCCCTGGATCGTCGGTCGAGGTCAGGTGCACGTACCAGTCGGCGGCGAAGTCCGGGGCGAACCGGAAGTGCCGCTCGTAGAACGCGGCCGTGCCCGCGACATCGCCCGTCAGCAGCACCGGGTAGTACGACGTGTTGCGCATGATGCTTCTCCCTGATCGAATCCTGATACCATACAGTCGGTATGTTTCTTTTCGACCAGATTACATACAGACTGCATGTTTGTCAATTGCGTTGATTGGAATGGCCTTGAGCGAGCCGATGATCGAATCGAAGAACGCGGTCCGCTCGGAACGCACCCGGCGCGCGCTCATCGCCGCCGCGCGCGACCTCTTCGCCTCGCATGGGTTCGCCGCCACCACGACGCCAGAGATCGTCCGCCAGGCCAACGTGTCACGCGGCGCCCTCTACCATCACTTCGTGGACAAAACGGATCTCTTCCGGGCCGTCGTCGACGCCGAGCAGGCGGCCGTGGCGCAGGCGATCGATGCGGCATCACATGACGTTGACGATCCGGTCGCCGCCATCCGGCTCGGCGGCGAAGCCTTCCTTGACGCTATGCGCGATCCGGGCCGCCGACGCATCCTGCTCGTCGACGGCCCCGCCGTGCTCGGCGCGGCCGCAAT
>JBGTNF010000250.1:0-8814 GCA_041743205.1 Thermomicrobiales bacterium
GCCGCCGGGCGCCAAGGCGCGCGCCTCGATCCGCGTTCCAGGAATCGCGTCGGCGGCCGGCCCTACCAGCGCCTGTCGGAGGACATCGCGTCGTTCGTGGAAGCCAGCCGTCCGCTTCTTGGAGTGCGTCATCGGGCGGCCCCCAGCCATCATCCAGAAACTCACCTCTGGATGAACTTCGACGACGAACGCTTCCAGTGCCGGAGACAGCTCCCGGTCGGCGTCGGCGATCTTGGGAACGATATGGTACGTCTGCTGCGAGATGCCCCGCCCGGTGAGGCGCCGTGCCTCCTCGCAGAGGGCTGGATACGTCAGGCCGCGATTCAGCAAGTCGCGGGCGGGCGCCGGGAAGACGCTGGAGCCGCGCGGCGAACCGAGCCGCTTCCGGGCGGCCAGGTCGCAGGCACGGGGTTCGCGATCAGCAAGCCCGATTGGGATGTCGATTCCGATCGCTACGCCTGGATACCGGGCGATGACGGAACGGACCGAGGGAACGACCTCGAACGCCAGCCCTTCGCCGGGCCGGTAGATCGCTGCCACCCAGCCGCCGGAACAGCCGTCGACACCGATCGCCACGTCCGCGCGCAACGCCGTTTCGTGATGCATGGCTCCGTTCTACTCCTTCGCGTCACCGGTCGATTCTGGGCCGCGAACCCCCGTCGTCACTAGAATGAAGGTAGATGACGCTGAGTGTTTTGACGCGCGGCATCGCTAGCGCGAGGAGGTTCGTGTGGCAGATACGACGATCACCATACCAGCCGGTTCGGCATTGGATGAAGAACTCGAACAGGTAGCCGCAGCCACGGGTCATTCAAAATTCGACGGGGCCGTGGAAGCAATATCATTGTGGCTGGAAGACCAAACTGACGCCCAACGGGCCGACGAGGTGGTCGGTCGCAACGAACCAACGACCAGTCTGGCAGCAATGAGGCGGGCTTTTGACCTGGAACGTTGAGTTCAGCGGGACCGCCAACCCGGCCTCGTTACGTCACCCGGAGCGACGTCGAGGGGTCTCTTCGCCGCCGTGAACCCGGCACCGGAAAAGATTCCTCCTTCGTCGGAATGACAATATGGAAGCGCTCGACATGACGTAAAGCAGCTTGCGAACCGATCGCTTCAGTCAATCAGCCGCCCGTAAAGATTCGCTCCGATCATCGGACCAATTACCATATTCGTGCGCGACGGCGCTCCGATCACCAGATCACCAGATGACCGATTCGCCGTCTTCCGGCAACCGGAAACGGTCAGGCGGGATGCCCAGCGTTGGCAGGGCGTCGCGATAGTGGTTGCGCGTTTCGAGGCAGTGGTTGATCGCCTCCAGGTGCACGACGATCACCAGCGCCTCCGGCACGGCGCGGTGGACCTGGGCGATGTCCTCCGCCGTCATCACGATCGGGTCGCCCTCCAGAAAACGGGCGCCGCCGGCGTTGAGCACGATCACATCGGGCCGATGGGCGCCAATCGCCGCCTCGACCTCCGCACACCAGATCGTGTCGCCCGCCACGTAGACCCGCGTCTCGTTCGGCGCCTCGAAGACGAGCCGGAAACCGGCGCCATCGCCGCTCCCACCTCGCCCGTGCCGTGTCGACCGGCCGTGCGGGTCAACGTCACGCCGTCAATTTCGGCCGACGACTCCACAGGGCGGACATCGCGGAAGCCAGCCGCCGCCAGGCGCTCGACATCCTCCGGCTGGCCAAAAAGCGGCCGGTCGTGATCCAGCAACGTGATGGCGGCATCGTCGAAATGGTCCTGATGACGGTGGGTGACCACGTACGCGTCGACATCGGCGATCAGGTCCCGCCAGCCACGCGGCAACTCGACGAGCGGGTTGGGTCGCTGGTTGGGCGTGTTGGCAACAGGCGGCCGAGCATCCTTCGGGTCCAGCATGGGATCGATCAGGAACCGCTGCCCACCGAAGGTCAGGACTGCCGTGGCATTGCGCAACAGTGTGTAGTTCACGGGCGCCGATCCATTCACATTTGACCGGAGCTGGACAATGTGCCAGCGTCCGGCTCGACCAACGACGGGCAGGCGGCATCGAACGCTTTGACGGCCGATGCCGGGGTCATCCGCATCCGTTCCAGATGCCAGAGGTTCCGTGGCAGGGCCGTGTGGAACTCGATCACCTTCTTGTCGACCGTGGCACCCCGTTCGAGGTACTGATCGCGCATGCGGGACCGGATCACGATCAGGTCGTCGAGCGTGAGCTGCCGGCGAACGGGTGAGTCGATGTCGGCGGCGAAGTTGAGGAATCGCTTGAGTCGGGGCCAAAGACCGAGGCGCGGTTGCGGAGCCTCAATCGCCATGATCTGGGAATCGCCGTCAAGTTCTCGCGCCTTCTTGCGCAGGTAGGCCGCCGAGCGGTCGAGAAATGCCGCCATCTCGGCCTTCAACTGCGTGATGTCCCTGTCGATCTCCATCCAGGTCGGCGCGTACCCGGCGTTCTTGAGGGTGGTGAGCGCTGCGTTCATGTCCGGGGCGAAGGGCGTCTCCACGATCGTGATCGGCTTGCCCTGATGCGGGAGATCGTCGAAATCGCCGCGCTCCTGGGCTTCGATGATCGCCTCGTCGATCCAGGAATCCCAACTCCGAATGTCCTTGCGCCGGTAGTCATCTTCATGGCGGATAGGCATGGCGTTCCTCCACGACGTCGTGTTGGCCCGATTCATTTGTGAAAATTGTAACAAGCGCGTTTCGCGAAATCAACCGCTTGCTGCGTCACCCCAGCTTCGGGTGAATACAGGATGTTCCGCAAAGACACGTCATTTCGAGCGCAGTCGAGAAATCTCTTTGCGTCGGGATGGGTACGCGAATCCGGGGTTGGGCACCTTCGCGACCGTGACCATGCATCTCAGATTGTCACGGAGGTTGTCCAGGCCGAAGCGATGGATGCGGCCCGTATGCGGAGCGGCGATCCAACGGATTCGACATGCCCGCCAGAGAGATTTCTCGACTTCGCTCGAAATGACGTGCAATCAGGCCAGGGCCTGTTCGAGATCGGCGATCAGGTCGTCGACGTGCTCGATGCCGACCGACATCCGGATCAGGCTGGGGCTCACGCCGACGCCGGTGCCCTGCACGCTGATGTGCGTCATCTGGTCCGGGTGCTCGATCAGCGATTCGACGCCGCCGAGGCTCTCCGCCAGCATGAAGAGGCGCGTGCCCTCGACGATCTTGCGGGCGCGCTCGACGCCGCCGTGGACGGTGAACGATACCATCCCGGAGAATGCCTTCATCTGTTTCCGCGCGATGTCGTGGGCCGGATGGCTCGGCAGGCCGGGGTAGAAGACCTGGTCGACCACAGGATTCGTTTCGAGGAAGGCCGCGACCTGGAGGGCGTTCGTGCTGTGGCGGTCCATGCGCACGGCGAGCGTTTTCAACCCGCGCACGGTCAACCAGCAGTCGAACGGGCTGGGCACGGCCCCGGCGGCGTTCTGCTGGTCGCGCAGGAACTGCCCGATCTCTGCGTCATTTCCCGTGACCGCCCCGCCAACGACGTCGGAGTGCCCGCCGATGTACTTGGTGGTGCTGTACATGACCAGATCGGCGCCCAGCGCCAGCGGTTGCTGCAGGTACGGGGTGGCGAAGGTGTTGTCGACGACGAGGAGCGCGTTGGTGCCTATAGTGATCGCAGCGATGGCCGCGATGTCGGTCACCTTCAGGTTGGGATTGGTCGGGGTCTCGACCCAGACCAGCCGGGTGTTCGGCTTCACCGCATCGCGCGTGGCGTCGAGATCGGCGAAATCGACGAGGGTCGTCGTCACACCGTACCGGCCGAGCGTGCCGACCAGGAAACGGTAGGTGCCCGAGTAGATATCGTCCGAGAGCAGCACTTCGTCGCCGGGGTTAAGGAGCCAGCAGATGTTCTGGGCCGCCGCCGTGCCGCTGGCGTAGGCGACCGCCCAGGCGGATTGCTCCAGCGAGGCAAGCTGGTCTTCGAGGGCGGTCCGGGTCGGGTTGGCGGTGCGGCCGTACTCGTACCCCTTGAACTCGCCGAGGGCGTCGTGCCGGTACGTGCTGGCCATGTTGAGGGGGATGACGACGGACCCGGTGGTGGGATCCGGATCCTGGCCGCTGCGGATTGCCCGCGTTTCGAAGCGCTGATCGCTCCAGTCGGCCGGCGGCCGGCGCTGGTTCGGCTTGGTGGGATCGAACATGCCTGCTCCTGGGGAGGTACAACAATCGACGTTGGGGTGGAGGTCACGCGTCTGGACTCGTCGTCCTAACCTCGCATCGCATTGTTGTACCCGTTGAATCAGGAGACGGCAACGATAAGATCGGAGTGCGAGGCGAACGGAGCCCGGGGGTCGACGCCCTGCGGCACGTAAATCTCCACCGGAACGTCAAGGTCGCTCAAATAATCGAGCATGAGCGGTCCCACGTCTTGCCAATCAAGTCCGCCATTGCCACATCCCAATGCTGGCAAGGCTATGGATTGAATACCCCACCGCTGGTAGTTGTCCCTCAACGATTCGAGTCCTCGAACGACGTACTCATGTTTCGACTTGCCTCTCCAGTGGTCTTTTGTGGGAAAGTTCAGAATCACCGGATCAATTTCGGGGTCAGAACCCTCGCTGAATGCTGCCAATGTAAGCTGGCCAGTTTCCGGGAGACTGGGATACCGGTACGGAACACCAGGCTTCACTTCCTGCCGTCGGCACCGAGCTTCATAATCACGGTACATCTCCTTGTATCTATTCCTAAACTCCAAGGCGATGCCTTTGCCCATAACCCCAACGCAGTTCACCGTGTTCACTAGTGTTTGCTTTTCGGAGTGGAGGAGATTGCCAGACTTGAACTCGATCATTTGGAGTCTCCCTGGTCTGGCTCTACATCACCTAGACCGATAAAAGAACATGCGTTCGTTTATCCGTATCATATCTCGACTCATCCATTGTTCCAAGCGTGCCCTGACATCCAAAGTGGAAACGTAGGCTCCCGTTATGTGTCTTGGATCGATCACCTCAGGAACCAGAAGTTCAGCACATCGCCTTCGCCGATTCTCGTTGAAGATCTCAGCATCTGGGTTGTACCAGCTTTCACCAAAGACCATATCTTCGTCGATTGGTAAACCCAGGCCCGAAACCAAAGTAAATCTCGTCGATCCACTTGCCGCATTCCCATCTGCGATATAGGCGTCCTTCAAACCAAGAACGTCTGTACTTATTCGCAAAATGCAGAGCTGAGCGTGCTGTTCCTTTCTCTTGAACATCATCGGATTCCGCGCATTGAAATAGAGATTTGCATAGTCGTGAATGACGCGTCCTGATGGCAGTCGTTTGCGAGAGCGAATGCTTTGAACTTCAGGCATGGCTACGGTTTCCGGCCCATATTGCTGGGCCGCATTATGACTTAGAATACCTTGCCGCAAGATGGATTCTACATTCACAATCAGTGTCAAATAATGTAGTTCGGCGATATGGTGCCTGGCTGTCCAGAACGAATCGTTTTTCTCCGGAATGGGTACGAAATGGCGAGATGCCGCTGCGCGCGCCCCGTCAAAGCCCCATGACCAATCAGCAACATCCGGCTCTTCGGGGTCAGGCGCTTGCGTGAGCCAGTCAGGCGGCTCTTCGGCAATCGTGTGTCCAATGAGTCCACGTGAAGCTCGGCCTTCTTTATCCATAGTTGCAAGGTCGTTGAAAATAGGAAGGGCAGGCACCTCTCTCTCAGCATTTGACGGTGCCGACTTGGCAATGATTGCTGGAGATGGGCTGACGATCGGAGGGTTTGGGCTCAAGTCCGACAGCCGTCGGATGGGTTCGCTAACCGGCGATCGGGGCGGAACCATTGGGTCTGGACTCCAAAGCGTTCGTCGCCATTTCTCCGAGTCCCAATCTCCAATTCGCCTTGCTTGAGACATCGGCTGGGCCAGTTTTTCCTTGATGTTCTTGACTTCACTCGAGGGGTCCTTCGGTGTTAGCGAAGGCACCAGACTGCGTCCAAAGTCTTGGCCTGGTTCTATGTCCCGTAGACGATCAGCAATCGACTCAGTATCTGACTGTTCTGGCAGTGAACGGGTAGAAGGCGTAGAAGAGACTTCCCCCAGCGTCGTTTGCGATTCGATTTGGTCGGTGGAAACCGGAGTGAGTTCACCTGTAGAGCCAGCATTTGCCGACTCTGCTGACAACCCTGTCTCAGGCCATGTTTCCCAAGCCTCTTTGTGATGCGACACATCTTTGGAACTGTTGTCCAACAGTCCCCCTTGCCGCCTCAAATAGACATACCCAAACCAAGCCAAAAGCGCCGTCAGAAGCAGCGACACCGAAAAAGCGATGAAAAAGATGTCCATTGACCGCCTCGGCTACGTCGCTTTTTGTCTCGGCGCTACGCACGAGAACGGCGTGACAAGTCCTGTGGTTTTGGTCCCATTAGTCGTGAGTATATCTTTAGCCACCATTAACTACTACTAGAATGGACGACGCCAATGCGTGCGCATGATCGTGTCCGCGTAATGGATTTTGTCATTGCAGCCGGTCGCCGAACCAGGCGACGGCGCGCCCGTAGTAGTCCAGCTTGTGCTCGTTCGGGCCGCTGGTGAGCATCAGGTGGGCGCCGCCCGGGTAGCGCACGAATTCGACCTCGACGCCCTGCCGGCTGAGGGCCGTGAACAATTGCTCGCCCTGGCCGATCGGGCAGCGGTGGTCCTGCTCGCCGTGGACGATTAGGGTCGGCGTGGTCGCGTGGTGGATATGGGTCGAGGGCGAATGTTCCAGCAGCCACTCGCGGTGGTCCGGCAACTCGCCGCCCCACTGATACGCGCCCCAGACGTGGCCGATGTCGCTTGTGCCGTAGAACGACTCAAGGTCGAACACCGGAGCGCCACAGATGGCGGCCCGGAAGCGGTCGGTGTGACCGAGCGCCCAAGAGGTCATGAAGCCGCCGTAGGAATAGCCCATGATGCCGGTGCGGTCGGCGTCGGCCCAGGGCCGTTCCAGAACCGCGTCGAGCGCCGCCTGCACGTCGAGCCAGTCGCCGCCACCCCAGTCGCCGCGCACGAGGTTGGCGAACCGCCGTCCGTAGGTGCCCGAGCCGCGCGGGTTGCTGGACACGACGATGATCCCGGCTCCCGCCAGCGCCGCCGCGCTCTTGCCGAAGGCGTACCCGTAGTTCCCGTGCGGTCCGCCGTGGACTTCGAGCACGACGGGGTACGACTTCGTCTCGTCGAAGCCGGGCGGGAAGGTAATCCAGAAGTCGATCGTTTCGCCGTCGCGCTCGACCGACGATTTCTCGAACGACCCTACCGGCGACGCCGCACATACGTCGTCGTTGAGGTGGGTCACCACGTTGGAAGACCCGGTTTCGCGATCGAACACGACCACTTCGCCGGTGCTCAACGGCGTCGAATGGGTTTGGACGACATAGTGTCCGGCGTCGTCGACGCTGAGGCCGCTGTGGGTCGCCTCGAACCTTGCCACTTCGTCGATCGCGCCGGTCATCGCGTCGACGGTCCAGAGCCCGCTGGCGCCTGCCTGCACGCCGTGGACCAGGGCGAGGTGGTCGCCAATCCAGACGGGCTGGGCCGGGCTGCCGAGCGTCGGGTAACCGACCTCCGGCGAGAAGGCGAGATCGGTAGTCAGGCGATGCAGGGCGCCGCTAACGATGTCGTAGCGGAAGTAGTCGGTTTGGGCAGTCGGCGCATCGTCGCCGTCGAACAGGATGGAGGAGCCGTCTCGCGACCAGCGGAACGTCCCGACGATCCAATCCTTGTTGCCCACAAGCGTGATCTCTCCCGAGGCCACCTCGAGGATGCCGAGTTGCTGGTGCATGCCGTTGCGGTTGAGGACCTTGAGCGCGATGCGCTGGCCATCCGACGACCACTGCGGATCGGTGTGATCGACGGCCTCCGAGGTGAGCTGCCGCCCCTCGCCGGAGGCGACATCGACCGTCATCACCTGGAAGCGTGTGTCGTAGAGGTAGCCTCGGTTGTCCTGCTTGTAGTCGAGCCGCCGGAAGGCGCGGACTTTCGGGGCGGCGTCTGGGTCGGCCGGCGCTTCACCGGGATTGTCGGGATCCACGGGCAGCGTGTAGGCGAGCGACGAGCCGTCCGGCGACCAGTCGAGCGTGGCAGGCGCGGCGGTGTGCCGGATCACCTCCCGGGCCTCGCCACCGTCGATCGGCAGCACGCAGATGACGTGGGGCTTGTCGCCGTCCTGCCGGGAGACCCAGGCAACGCTGGCGCCGTCCGGCGACCAAACCTGGCCGCTGTTGGTGCGGCCAGTGAAGGTCAGTTGCCGGGCGTTGCCACCGTCGACATTCATCGACCAAAGCTGGCTGACCGACTTCATCGTGTCCCTGTCGACTGCGGCGAGCGAATAGACGACCCGAGATGTATCCGGCGAGATCGCCGGGCCGTTCGCCGACCGTAGGTCGAGGACGAGCCGTTCGGGGGTGAGCCCGACGGTGGATCGGGTCGTGGTCATGTACGTGGTTCGCCTTTCACATCGAAGGTCCGTGTAAGATCCGACATCCTTGTAGGGGAGGACCAACGGCCCGTGGAGGACACGTTCGCCACACCATCCTGGGCCGTGTATGCCCTCCCGCAATGCTTCGACGGCGAATTGGCCACGACTCAGAAGCGGCGCGTTCGCACACATCAGATCTCGATGGCAGGCAACGACGCGGGAGGGCATACGCGAGCAAGACATCTTTGCGCAGACGCAGTTCGCGGCTCGCTAGCCATCTGTACCAAGTAATTGATCGTAAGGATGCATCATGACGTCAGGCCTTGCCCGCATAGCGTGGCGCCTGAATGCGGCACAGGCCCTTCGGCGGTGGGGTACGGGGCAGATTGGTCGGCACGTCCAGCCGTTT
>JBGTNF010000251.1:0-2179 GCA_041743205.1 Thermomicrobiales bacterium
GCGATCCCGGTGAGGGCCGCGCCCGAGGCGCCGGCGAGCCGGCGGCGCGACCAGCGTCGGGGTGCTGCATGAGGGTACGTTGTGGGCATCGGATCTCGTCCTTGTCTGTTTCATCGTAGAGAACGTGAAGCGTTCGTTGCCGGCCAGCCACCCGACGGTTTCTGCAAACGCGATCTGCATGAAACGCATGCAGATCGCGTCACGAACAAAAAATGGGGGTCAGACACCTGTGCCACTCGCCACCAACGAACTGCCGTCGGGCGTGGGCAGCATGAGGGTATTGGTCCGGGCAGCGGTACATGAGGTTGACGAAGCCGTTGCCGCGATCGATGACCTGGATATCGCAGGTCTCTTCAAACGCCTCGATCGCGGCGTCCAGCGAGACCCCGGGCCCGTTTCCCGTGCCCCATTCGGCAAGCTCGAACCCTTCCGGGCCCCCGGCAATGGCCCAGAAGCCGCCCTCATCACTGGGCAGTGGCTCCATCCGTCAACCCGCCTATCGAGGCGAGACCAACCAACAGCGTGAGCGCCACGCCAGGCACGATGCGTTTCATGGGCTTACAGCCCTCCTTCGTAGCCACGTATGGATCGTGGCGATGGTCGGCACGGCCCGCGCCGCGCCGGCTTCGGAACCCGCCCCTGGACCGGTGTCAGGGCGTTGCCAATGCCTCGATGATCGCGCCGACGATTTCGTTGGCGGTCCCTCGCCCGTCCGGCGAGGCTGTCAGGTTGGTGAAGACGATCAGGGTCGTGCCGGTGTCTGGATCGTGCCCCATGAAGGACTGGTACCCGGGCAAGGAGCCACCGTGCCCGATCATGGAGCCAAATTTGGCCAGGGCCAATCCGTACGCGGCGGCGCCGACCGGTTTCAGGCTTTCGAGGCGGGTGGCCTGGAGCTCGGGACTGAGGTACGCGCCGGTCACCAGGGCTTCCACGTACTGGGCAAGATCACCGGCAGTGGCAATACCTGCCCCCGCGGCCCACCCCCACGAGGGATTCAGGTCGGTGGTGTCGTTCGGCAACAGGTCGCCAGCCGCGGCCGCCGCCTGGTCGTCGGCCGAGAGTGCCGACGTCGAGATCGTCGAGACGTTGGTGCCGTACCAGTACCCATTGGGGTGGGGATCGGGGAGGGTGGCGTCCGTAGTCTCGGGCAGGAGGATCTGGTTAAGGCCCAGCGGCTGGAACAGGCGCTCCGCAAAGAGGACCGAGAGGGGTTGCCCGGTGAGCTGTTCGGCGATGAGGCCGGCCAGGATCAGGTTCGTGTTGGAATAGAAGAAGCCCTCACCGGGTGGGAAGTAGACGGGCTCGGCCAAGCCGAAGGCGACGAGTTCTTCCGGTTCCCAGACGCGGGCCGGGTTAGCGTCCATCACCTGGTTGAGCGCAAACACGACGCTGTAGTCGAAGAGTCCGGTCGACATGTCCAGGAGCTGGGATACCCGCATGTTCTCGCCATTCGGCACATCGGGACGATAGCGCGAGAGGGGATCATCGAGGGCAATCAGCCCCTCATCGACGAGTTGGAGCAGGACGGTCCCGGTCATCGTCTTCGTGATCGACCCGACCCGGAAGGAGTCATCGGTCGTGACCGGCACGTCGTCTCCCAGGACTCGCGTGCCGAACGCCTCGAGGTACTCCTCCTGCGGGGTGCGCACCAGGACCACCGCCCCAGGGACCAGCAGCGTCGCCATGGCGGTTTCGATCCGGGGACGAAGGAGGGCAGCCAGGTCGGTGGTGACGGGCGTGGCCGCCGGAGTGGCGGATTGCTGGGCAGATGCCGCTCGCGACGAAAGACCGGCAAGAGCGGCGCCCAACCGCAACGCGCGGCGACGATCCATCGTTCGGGTAGCGTAGAGGCCGGCACGATTCACGACAAACAACCTTTCAGGAGAACGATCCATTCGATAAGGAACACCTGGGCGCATGTCAAGGATCGGGCCGATCGGGAAACGGCGTCATTTCCGGGACGTGACAACGATCGACGTAGGCCCGGACTGCGACGCCGCCGCGCGCGACGTCCGAGATGACGGTCCCCCGCGATCCGATCAATACTGCCGCCGGCGTACCGGTGACCCCGAATGCCTGGCCGATCGCGTGGTCATCATCGAGCACGACTGGCGAAGCGAACCCCAACTCCTGGTTCACGCCGATCGCGCCGCCCGAGATCACGAGCAGGCGCGTC
>JBGTNF010000252.1:0-2880 GCA_041743205.1 Thermomicrobiales bacterium
TTGGCGATCGCCCCGACCGCCGCCTTCGCGGTCCACAGGCCGAGCGCCGCCGTGTCGCCAAGGTCGAACCAGACGGCCGGGCGTTCCTCGCCCCAGCGCTGGACGAGCCGCAGACCGATCACGTTTTCGTAGAACCGGGTCGAGGTGTCGAGGTCGGCGACCTCGATCACCAGTTCGTGCAGGCCGGTGGGCCGGACGGACGGGGCGGATTGCATGGCGCGAATATCCTGTCGTGCGGCGATCAGCCTTCGGCGACCTGGAGCGTGCGGCCGCGAAGCTGGGCGGCGAACGACACCAGCTCCTCAACCATCAGGTCGAGCCGGGCGTCGATCTTGCGGCTGGCGATTCCGACGGTTTCGCGATCGATCGTGTCTTCCGGCACGGCCACATGGGTCGGCATCGAGATGCCTTTCAGGCCACGCACGCAGTTGGTCAGGGCTTGCAGCACGCCCATCGCCGTCATCCCGCCGTAGGCCATCAGGCCGACCGGTTTGCCGGCGAGATAGGGGGGAGTGTCGCGACCAAGGAAGATCAGGAGGTCGAGCACGTTCTTGATCGCCCCGGAAATGGTGCCGTGGTAGGTGGGCGAGCAAATGATGATGCCGTCGGCGCGGCGCACCTCTTCCAGCAGCCAGGCGAGCGTCGGCGGGTAGTCCTCGAGCCGCCATTCCGTGTGGAGCAGCGGCAGGTTGAGATCGTAGACCGTGGCGAGCGTGGTTTCGCAACCCAGGCCCTCCGCCTTGCGAAGAGCCTCCTGGAGCGGGATCAGGCTCCAGGATTTTGCGCTGGTGGTGCCGCCGATGCCGAGGATGCGCACCGGCTCGGCACCGGAGCGGCCACCGGTCATGGCCTGGAAGGGAACGACTTTCGTCGATCTGGTAGCTGATGCGTCGGACATCCCGGTCTTGCCTTTCGCGGCGGGGTGGCGCTGGTGGAACCTGACGGACCGGAGGCCCGAAGCGCGGCCGACCGCTCACGATCGAATGATAGGCCGGTTTCGCTCCCAACGCGGGGGCGACAGCCGACGGACTCGCAAATCACGATAGCAGAGGCGTCCTGATAAAACAAGTATTGAGTTGGTTTATTCGCCTGTCGCGTCGGAGGTCTGGCGCGTGGCGACCGATGCGGGTTGAACGGGTGAAACACGAACAAGTGCATGCCACAACGTTTTGCAGCATTGCGTCCGAGCGGTCCGGCCATCTCTTTTGTACGGCTGCGGAGCTTGCTCCGCCCGTCGTGGCCAGGGCCAGACTCGCCAAGAACCAGTGAAGCGGCTAACGGTGGTCGCCGAGCACGGGCGGAGCAAGCTCCGCAGCCGTACAAGAATCCGTTCCGACGCATCCGTGATAAAACCTGTGGCGCACCCCACGAACGTCAATCCAACCCAAGGAGCGCGACCCGATGTCCCTGCCGACTATCGACCACCCAAGCGATTACCTTGAGCGCGTCTACGCCGGCGTGCTCGGCAAGCTGATCGGGATGTATCTGGGCCGCCCGTTCGAGGGCTGGCCGCACGCCAGGATCGTGGCGGAACTCGGCGAGGTGGACGACTACGTCCACGAGCGGTTCGGCGTGCCGCTCGTCGTTGCCGATGACGACATTTCGGGCACGTTCACGTTCCTCCGGGCACTGGAGGATCGCCAGAATGATCCCGCCCTGACGCCGGCCCAGATCGGCGAGTCGTGGCTGAACTACCTCGTCGAAGGGCGGACGATCCTCTGGTGGGGCGGGGTCGGCACGTCGACCGAGCACACCGCCTTCGCGCGGCTGAAAGCCGGGATCGCTGCGCCGGAGAGCGGCTCGATCGCGCGCAACGGGTCCACGATCGCCCAGCAGATCGGCGCCCAGATCTTCATCGACGGCTGGGCGATGCTCTTCCCCGGCGAGCCGGACCGGGCGGCGGATTCCGCGCGGCGGGCGGCCAGCGTCAGCCACGACGGCGAAGCCATCCACGGGGCCCAGGTGGTCGCCGCGATCGAGGCCCAGGCCTTCGTGGAAACCGATCTGGACCGGTTGCTGGACACGGCGGTCGCGTTGATCCCGGCCGATTCGACCATCGCCCGGGTGATCCACGACCTGCGGGACTGGCGCGCGGCCGACGACGACTGGCAGCGCACCCGGACGCTGATCGAGGAGCGCTACAACTATGATCGCTACCCCGGCGCCTGCCACATGGTTCCCAACCACGCGGTCGTCATTCACGCCCTGTTGCACGGCGACAACGATTTCCGGCGCACGCTGATGATCGCCAACACCGACGGCTGGGACACCGACTGCAACGCCGGCAACGTTGGCGCGATCATGGGGATCCGGAACGGGCTGGCCGGGATCGACGCCAGCCCGGTGGACTGGCGCCATCCGGTGGCCGACCGGATGTACCTTGCCTCGGCCGAAGGTGGTCGGGTCATCACCGACGCAGTGCGCGAAAGCGTCCGGATCGCCAACGCGAGTCGTCAGCTCCACGGTCGCGACCCGATCGCGCCGAAGGATGACGCCCGGTTCCACTTCTCGCTGCCGGGTTCGGTCCAGGGGTTTCGGGCCGACGATCCCTCCCGGCTGGCGGTCGGCAATGATGGCGGGCGCCTGGCACTGACCCTGACCAGCGGCGGCGCGGCGGGCGTGTTCACCGACACCTTCATCCCCGAGGAAGCGCGCGGCGTCACCAACTACACCCTGATGGCCTCCCCCACGCTGCATCCCGGCCAGGTCGTGACGGCAGCGCTGGCGGTCGATCCCGGCAACGCGGGTCCCGTCGAGGTCACGCTGTTCCTGCGCGTGTACGGGTCGGACGACCGGGTGGAGCAGGTCGACGGGCCGGCGGTCGCGCTGCCCGCCGGAGCTTCCGAAGCGATGACGTGGACGATTCCCGACGTGGGTGGC
>JBGTNF010000253.1:0-4341 GCA_041743205.1 Thermomicrobiales bacterium
GCGCTAGGTTCACCCGCACCAGCACGGTGACCTGGTCGCCGCCGGTTCGAAACTGCGTGCTGCGTTCCTGCCAGGCCCGATCCAGATCGACCCGGTCTGGTCGCTGCGCGGGTTCGGCGAGTTCCTCGGCGGCCAGGACCCGGGACAGCCGGTAGGTGCGGTCCGCGCCAGACCTCGTGGCCAGCAGGTAGCCTTGGCCGCGTACGGTGACCAGGCCGATCGGGTCCACTGTGCGCCACGTCGGGGTCTGGTCCACAGCCGCGTAGTGGATGCGCAGCTTGTGTCCGGCGACCACCGCGCGCCGGATCTCGGCCACGATGGCGCCGGGCGCCTCCTCAGTGATTAGCCGGCGCGAGAGGAGGTCGGTCTCCGGGTCGATGAGCAATCGCTGGGCCGCGCCGGCGGCGGTCTCCCGATTGCTTTCGGGTAACGCGGCGACCACCTTGAGCATGGCCGAAGCGAGCGCCGGGCCGAGGCCGAATGCCTGCGCCCCGCGCCGCGATCCGGCGACCAGCAGGGCGAGCGCTTCGTCGTGGTTCAGTCCGGTGAGGTCGGTCTGGAAACCGGGCAGCAACGCGAAACCGCCGTGCCGGCCGCGTTCAGCGTAGACCGGGACGCCGGCCGCCGACAGCACATCGATGTCGCTCAGCACGGTGCGTGTGGATACCTCCAGCTCGCGGGCCAGGGTGGCCGCGGACAGCCGACCGCGCTGGCGCAGGAGGAGCATCAACGATACCAATCGGTCGGCGCGCATCAGGGAACGTTACCACAATACATGACACAGGATGTCGCGATTTACTGGGAAGCTTGGTGGAGGGACCACTCAGCGGTCACTCGATACGGCATGAGCCGTTTCCGACGTTTTTACACGAAGGATCTGACGTGGCAATGGAACGAACGGCGGTCAACCCGTGGACATGGTCGGTGGATATGGGATACCACCAGGGTGAGATCGTATCCGGGCACACCCGGACCCTGTACTGCGCTGGGCAAACCGCGATGAGCGGCGCCGGCAAGCCTCAGCATGACAACGACATGGCGGCACAATTGGCGCTGAGCCTGGACAACCTGGAGGCTGTGCTCGACGAGGCCGGCATGTCCCTCGCCAACCTCGTCCGGATCAACGTCTACACCACCGACGTCGATGGGCTGTTCCAGCACTACGGCGTGCTGGCGTCACGGTTGGGCGCCGCCGGGGTGGCGCCGCCCACCACGATGCTCGGGGTGACACGGCTGGCGATCCCCGGCCTGATGGTCGAGCTCGAAGCGACCGCCGTCGCGTGATGCGACCTCGCCGCCTCCGGCAGGGCTGCCGGTTGAACCGGCACGCAGGCAGGTGATTTCCGATGCTCAGCATGGTGACGATCGGCGTCTACGGCTTCGACGGCGAGTCCTTCCTGCAACGACTCCGGCACGCCGACGTCCGTTTGCTGCTCGACCTTCGCCAGCGCCGCGGCGTTCGGGCACCCGATTACGCCTTGTCGAACTCGGCGCGGCTCCAGCACACGTTGGCGGCGGTGGACATCGGTTACCGGCATGTGAAGGAGCTGGCGCCGACAACCGAGCTGCGCCAGCTCCAGCACCGCGAGGACGACCGCCAGGGCGTGGGTAAGCGCAACCGCATCGCGCTGGCGCCCAAGTACGCCGAGCGTTACGCCCGTGAGATCGTCGACCCATTCGATCTCGGCGCAATCATGGCGGAACTTCCAGGCGATGCGCTGACCACCCTTTTCTGCGTCGAGCGCGATCCGGAGGCGTGCCACCGCTCGCTCGTGGCCGGCGGCCTGCTCGACAAGTACGGCCTGCCGGTCACAAACCTCCGCCCGGGTTGAGCCATGCTCATCACCGGCGATCACGGTCGCACGAGGCGAGGAGGCTCTGGCGGGAGGCGGTCGTCGCGGCACATCGTCAGGACACATTGCGCCTCGTAGGGGAGGGCCAGGCCGCAGCGCACATCGCTCGCTAATCCCTTCCGTCACAGCACGCCGTAGCGGGTGTAGACCTCGCGCAGCGAATCGCCGCGCAGGAGGTCGTTCCGGGTGGCCGATTCTTTCGTTACGCGTTCCTGCGCCAGTCCCAGCACCTCCGCTTCCACCGCCTGCGGGATGACCACGATCCCGTCGAAATCGGCGAACACGATCTCGCCCGGGCGCACCAGCACGTCACCGCAGTGGATCGGCACGTCGTAGGCCATCACCCGCCCCCGCCCCTGGCTGTCGAGCGGCCGGATGCCCGTGTAGTACACCGGGAACCCCATGTCGATGATGCGGACACAGTCCCGCACCTGGCTGTCGCAAACGCAACCGACCGCCCCGTTGCGTTTGGCGACGGTCGACATCAATTCGCCCCAAGGCGCGTTGGTGCCGGCGTGGTCGGTCGAGTGGACGATCACGTCGCCGGGGCCGAGCGAATCGACCGCCTCGATCTCCGGGCCGTACGGATCCGCGTCGATATAGCTCGTTTCCATCCACTGGATCGGCCGGGCCCGGCCCACAAACCCGCAATTGCGGATGTCGGGCAGCAACGGCCGCAGGCGGTGGTGCATCGCCTGCTGGCGATGGCCAAGGGCATCGAGGATGTCGCAGACCGCCGCGACGTAGAGGTGGTTCTTCAGCAGGTCGAAGGCGTCGGCGTCGTCGGTCATGGGGTTCCCTTCAGTGGTGGAACATGGGCGGACAAAGGTGGTTTGAGCGGGATTCGTAGGGGAGGACCTTGTGTCCTCCCGCCACTATCGGGTCGTGGACCTACGGGAGGACACAAGGTCCTCCCCTACAAAAAAGTCGCCATCACGCCACCCGGTAGCGTGCGACCACCGCTTCGTCGACCTCGACGCCCAGGCCGGGGCCGGTCGGCACGGCGATCTGGCCGTCGACCATTCGCAGCGGTTGCTTGCACAACGTGTTCAGCAGTGAAGCCGACGAAGTGTTGTACTCCAGGTAGTGCGAATCCATCAGGTACGCGTTGAGGTGGAGCGAGGCCGCCTTGAGCAGGTCGGTCAGCCAGGCGTGCGGCACGCACTCGATCTGCCGCCGCAGCGCCAGGTCGGCGATCTGCCTGGCGACTGTGATCCCGCCGCAGCGGGAGAGATCCGGCTGCAGCACATCCACCCCGGCATCGGCCAGGCGCTCGAACTCGCCGTACCCCTCGGCCTGCTCCCCAGCCGCGATCCGCAGCGTGGTCCGGGCGGCGGCGACAGCGCGGTAGCCGTCGATGTTCTCCGGGTGCAGGAAATCCTCGAGCCAGACGATGTCCAGTTCTTCCAATTCGCGGACGAGCCGGATCCAGTCCCGCACTGATCTGGGGCGGTACGGATCGGCAGTGGTGACGCCGTACCACCCGGCGTCGACCATCAGGTCGATCTCTGGACCGGCCTCCTCGCGCGCGGCCCGGACCAGTGCCACGTCCAGCTTCAGGTCGTGCCCAAAGACGCCCCAGCCGAACTTGATCGCGGTGAAGCCCTGATCCCGGTACCCGGCGACGGCTGCCCGCATCGCGTCCGGCGTCGGCCGGAACAGGGTGGACGCGTAGCCGCGCACCCGATCCCGGTATGTGGCGCCGAGTAGTTTGTGGATCGGCTGGTTCAGGATCTTGCCGCTCAGGTCCCAGAGGGCGATATCGGCGCCGGAGCGCATCTGCATCCCCACGCCCCGGCGGCCGTAGTAGGCCAGGTAGCGCTCGCATTTCTGCCAGAGGCGCTCGCGTTCGAGCGGGTCCTCGCCAATGAGCGCGGCGCGCAGCGATTCGAAACCGACCACGCCGCCGGAGGGGGCATCGACGATCGCCCGGCCGACGTGGGGCTGCGTTTCGATGTCCGCCCAGCCGGTCAGCCCCTCGTCGGTGCTGATCTTCAGCAGCGAGACGAAGCGCACCCAGTGCGCCTCCCCGGCCTCGCTGGGATTCGCGTAGTCCCTGCCGGTATCCAGCACGATCGCTTCGACGTCAGTGATCTTCACGCCCTGGCCTCCGGATCGTCGTCGTCGTCGAAGACGAAGGCGATCTTCATCGCTGCCCCCTGGCGGTTCTCCGCGAGCGCGAATGCCTCGCGATAGTCGTCGAGCCGGAAGCGGTGCGTCACGAGATCACCGAGCGCGAGGGACGCAAGGGCCGGCCGCGAGAGGGCCGCGATTGCCTCGTCCATCAGGCCGGGATCGTTGACCGAGCCGACGATTTCGAGTTCCCGCAATAGCACCGCGAAGAGGTCGATCGGCGTTTCGCCCGGCATCGGGGCGAAGATCACCAGCCGCCCTTTCGGCCGTAGCGCGTCGAGCCCGAGGGCGACGGCGTCCCGCGCCGCGACGGCGAGGATGACGGCGTCGAACCCCTCGCCGCCGCTGGCCTCGC
>JBGTNF010000254.1:0-5529 GCA_041743205.1 Thermomicrobiales bacterium
GATGACCGGCCTGCTGCCGGACGCCGTTGCCGGCAAGCTGATGGAAACCGCCGGCGTCGACCGGCTCCACGCGCTCTATTCGGCGATCGACATCGTCCGCCGCGGCGGCACCATCTCCCTGATCGGCGTCTACTCCGGCCAGGCCGACCCGATGCCGATGTTGACCCTGTTCGACAAGCAGATCCAGCTGCGGATGGGGCAGGCCAACGTCAAGCGCTGGGCGGACACGATCATGCCGCTGCTGCTCGATCCCGCCGACCCGCTGGGCGTGGAAACGTTCGCCACCCACCGGGTGCCGCTCGACCAGGCCCCGCACGCCTACGACATCTTCCAGAAGAAGGAGGACGGCGCCGTCAAGGTACTCTTCCAGCCGTAACCTGCCGGCCCGACTGCCCTTCACAGGGCCCGGCCCGTGTGCCGGCCCGCTCCAACCGGTGACGGAGTTACCTGTCGATTTCGTAGGGGAGGCCCTGTGTGGCCTCCCGTGGATATCGGACATCGTCCATGCGCGGGCCGGCACACAGGCCGGCCCCTACGAACCATTATTGAAAGAGAACCACACCCATGATTACTCGATTCGATCGCGTCGTCGTCGACCTGCCAACCCCGAAGAACCCAAACCCGAACGGCGCCTCGCTGGTGCAGGAGTTGCTCGGCGGCAAGTTCGGCGAAATGTCCACGCTCATGAACTACACCTTCCAAAGCATGAACTTCCGGGGCAAGGACCAGGCGCACGCCAAACCGTTTTACGACCTGATCGCGACCATCGCCCAAGAGGAGCACGGCCACATCGAGGCCGTGACCTTCACCATCAACCTCCTGCTTTCCGGCGCCTCCGTGCGCGGGACCGATCCGACCACCAAACCATTGGCCGTGGCCGAGCAGTCCCGCAATTCCCATCACTTCATCGCCAGCGGCCAGACCGCCCTGCCGATGGACTCGATGGGCCGGCCGTGGACGGGAGACAACGTCTTCTCCAGCGGCAACCTCAAGCTCGACCTGCTCCACAATTTCTTCCTCGAGTGCGGGGCCCGCGCCAACAAGATCCGGGTCTACGAAACGACCGACGATCCGACGGTCCGCGCCATGCTCGGCTACCTGCTGGTGCGCGGCGGCGTCCACGTGGTGGCCTACGCCCGCGCCCTCGAAGTGCTGACCGGGGCTGACCTTGGCAAGCTCTTCCCGATTCCCGACATCAGCAACAAGCAATTCCCGGAAGCCAGGGTCCTCGAGGACCAGGGCCTGCACCGCATCCTGTTCCGCAACGACACGCCCGATTTCGACCGCGTCGGCGAAGTCTTCAAGGGCAAGCACCCCGAGGACGGCTCCGACCTGATGGTCGAGAACGGCAAGCCGGAAACCTTCCCGACCCCGGTGCTGCCGGACGAGCCGCAGCTGACCGCGCCGGGCTTCGGCGCGATCGACAAGGCGATGCTTCAGGAAATCGCCGACCGCCTCGGCAAATAGTGGCCCGTCATATCGACGCTCACCACAACGGCCCGGCAGCAACAGCCGGGCCGTTGTGGCGTGGTCAATCGAAAGTGACATACCGACTCCGGGTGAACCCTAGTGGTTCCGACTCGGCGACCATGTCGCTGCGGCGAGAGCCGCGCTTCGCTCGGGACGACGTGGTCGGCAGGTGCGCAACTATTCATCTGGATTGCGACTCACCTGACACGTTGCTCTTCCGCGCGAGAGCGCATTGCAGGCAGGTTGGAACCCCTTCACATCGTACGGTTGCGGCAGCGAAGCGATGCTTGGTCCGCCCACGCCGGGCTGCGCCAATCCACCCTCCCGGGAATCGCGTCAGGCATCCCCAGACGCCGCCTCCCCGGACCTGCCGCGCTCCTTGTCCCGCTTGGCCTGGGCGGCCATGAGGGAGACCACGTGACCTTCGGCCCGGACCAGCAGGTCAGCTGTTTCGGCCACCATCTCCTTGGCCGCCGACAGCACCGCCATCGCGTCGTCGAGGATATCGGGGTCAGGTTCCTCGTCATCCTTGATTTGGTCGATCAATTGCGCGTGCTCGATTTCGAGCCACCCGGTCGAAATCAGCAAGTCGCCCAGCGTTACGCCGAGGGCGTTGGCGATCGCGTCCAGTCGTTCCCGACGTGGGAATTCGACGCCATCCTTCTCGAGCCGGGAAATGTCCGATTGCCGCGCGTTGTCGCCGACCCGGGCCGCCAGTTCTTCCTGGGTCAGGCCCATTGCCAGGCGGTTGGCCCGGATGAACTGCCCCAACGTTTGCTCTCTCACGGGCATGGCTCCCTACGGTTGGTAGCGCCCGCTTGCCGCCAGGCTGCGGGCCAGACTCCTGATACCGCAGTGTACGTCGCCAGTGACGACCGTTCATCGCAAAGGCCGTACGTCAGTTCGAGCGGCGTCGAGACTTTCTCGCCCCGGCAGCGCAGTTGACGACCGGTGGAACGACCGTCATGCGCCCGGACCGTGCCACGCATCGATGCGGAGATTCGGGATGCGCTCCAGCGTCCCGGCCGGTCCGGCGACCAGGAGATCGCTCGCTACGGTGATTCGTTCCTCGTCGGGAGCCACATCGCTTCGGGACCAGGACACGACTGCGCGCCGCCGGCGCCCGGTCACCCGATGGCATTCGGAACGACGATGGTTCGCAACTCGTGGGCGCCGTCGTCGCGGGTGTATTCATAATAAAAGCGGGTCCAGTCGGTCGCCTGGACCGCTTCCGCGTAGCGCACGCTGCCGGGTCCGCCGTTCGGGCCGACCGCGGGGCCATCGACGCTGAGGCGGGTCCACGTTCGCAGATTGGCGCTGACCGCCAGGCCGCACCGCTCCTCGTAATTCTCGCTGGCATCGCCGGCGCCGTCGTACAACCCGACGAACACGCCGTTCCGCCGGTAGACGGTGTTGAGCCGGCTGGCATACCGGTCCCACCCCTCGGCGCCTGGCTCCAGGATCGCGCCGTGCCAGGTCCATGCGAGCCCGTCCTCGCTGGTCGCCAGGCCGCTGAGCGACTTGCTGGCGCCGGTGTTGTAGATGTCGCGGGTTCCGTGCATCGCCTCCCGCGAGATGTCGCCGGGCGGGGTCGGCGCGTAGGAAGCGATCATCTGCCAGGTGTCGCCCACGCGGCAGATCCACGGGTCCTTGACGCCCTCAGCGGCGATGCCGGCGGCGGTCAGGATCGGGACTCGGCTCGCGGGGTCCAAGGCGTCGGGACTGGACGCCTCCATCAGGTCGATCCGCCACCGGCCATCCTCGGGGTCGACGTAGCTAAGGTAAAGCCGCCATTCGCCATCATCCGTCTGGAGCAGCGCGCCGCGTTCGATGGACGACGTGCCCAGGTCCTCCTTGCGGATCGCGGCGACCACGTCGAACCGCTCGCCATCGTCGCTGCACGCGATCTGGTAGAGGCCGCCCCGTTCCGGTTGCGGGCGACGGGTGCGAAACGCCAGGTAGTGGGTGGAACCGTCCCACCAGCCGCTGGGAGCCCCGACCCACCAGCCCGGGCCGTGCCCCTCCGGCGCGAACACGACGCTGCCGAGTCGGGGATCGAAGGGAAGGAACGCGGCCTGGTTCACCGGCGCCGAGTCGTCGATCGGAGCGATGTCGAAAAGGCGGTTGACCTGGGCGCTGGTTGGGCGTGGGCTCGTCACGTGCTGAATCCCTTCTGGTTGAACGGGCCCGGTTCCGGAGCGGGCGCCCGAAAGCCGGGTTGGGCGTTGGGTATGATCTCGCAGGCCGGTGGCGAATTCGCCATGAACCCTTCGAGGCCGACTCCTGCCCGGTCGTGGCGGAGTGATTTGCGGCCAGCGGTTCGGCGATCGGCGCCTCGCCCGGCCAGCTTACCGGGCCCCGTCAGAAAGCGAAAGACGATCCGTTCCCGAACCCGACCTCCGCGCATCGATGATGTGCACGGGTCCGCGATCGACCGCCGTCCGCAAGGTCCCGGATGACCAGGCGCCCCAACGGTCGCACATGGACTCTTGCCGAAAAGCTGTCTGTGTATGTACACTACGATCATCTCCGGTTGTTGGTCCGTGCCCCGCGTGATCCTGGGGCCTGCGCAAGGTCCCGCGCAATGGAAAGTGTGCCGCCATGTCGATTCGAGAACTGACGTGTCCCACTCATGGTCACCCGGTGGGGCCGGACGATGCGTACTGCGGCGCGTGCGGCGCCGTTCTCTCCATCGGACCGGCAGGGTTCCGGCCAGCCTGGCCGCAGCTGGTGCCGGATCCGGATACAGCCGCCCAACCAGCGACCATCACGCCGATCCGGCCCGAGGTCGAATTCAGGCCGCTGGACTTCTCCCAGGCTGCTTCGCACTCCCATCGCCGGGCCGTCCTGCTCACGCTGGCCGCGCTGGTCACCGCGGCGTGCGTTGCCCTGCTGGCGTTGTCCGAGATCAGGCTCGGCGAAGGGGCCGACCGCGCGTTCTGGGTGGTCATGTGGCTCGCGTCGTACGGCGCCACCGTCGTGGCCGCGGCGGGCTGGGTCTTTGCCTTCATTCTCTGGATGCGCCGGGGCGAAGGCGGAGCCACCGCCCCGGCCCGACGATCGCCGGCCTCGACCGGCTGACGCCCCGCGTCACTCATCGCTTCACGCCCTCCGGAACCTGCTACCATAAGGTCTCGATCACGGGACACCGGTCATTGATGGGTTTGGCGCGAGGAAGATTGCATGAGCTGGCCAATACTGGCGGCAACGGCCGTGGGGTTGGTGGTCGGCATCAACCTTGGGGTGTTGCTGATGGTGGCCCTTCAGGCTGGCCGGAAGCAGGACGACGCGTACGTTGAGGCAGTGTTGCGCGCGCGCATCGCGGAGCTCGAAGCCGCGCGGGTCCAGCGCGCCTCGCCCGAACCACCGGCGGTCGATCTGCGCCCGGCAGCGGGCGACGCGAATGGCGGCCCCGGCAAGGCGACGGCGACCGGCTGATGCTGTTTCCCCCAGGCGCTCGACCTGCTAAAGTGACATCCAGCCAGGTTCTGGCAATCTATCCACCATGAGCGTTCGCGAATTGCGGACCCCTCTTTTGGAGAACCCATGCCCGCCCGCTTCCGGAGCCGCCTGCTCGCCTGCCTTGTTCCGCTGTTGATCTTGGCCACCGTCGTCGCCGTTGCCAGCGTGACGCCCACGGCGTTCGCCAGTCAGGCGACGCCCGGGAGCGGCGAGTCACGCGACGACCAGATCATCCAGGAGCCGGACGACCGGGTTCCCCCGTACGTCGCACCCGTCTTCCTCGGCATGTCGGCGAGCTGCAACGGCGTGGTCACCCTCCGGTTCGATCCGGCCACCGTCGGCGGCGAGCAATTCGTCGACGTGGCGCGGGTTTCCGCTACCGGGTCACCGGGCGGCATCGCCCTCGGCGGCCAGAGCCTCGACCTGACATTCGGGCAGGGTACGGCGACGTTCGCGCTCGACGCGGGCGCCTGGGACGACTACGACTCCGTCCGGGTGACGGGCCTGTTGCGGGATCAGGTGTTGGCGACGCAGGATCTCGACTGCGGCGGCGAATCCGGACCGGCCCCGGAATCCCCATCGACGGTGATTGCCCAG
>JBGTNF010000255.1:0-4299 GCA_041743205.1 Thermomicrobiales bacterium
GATCGGGACCTCGGCGGCGATGCGCTTGATCGTGCCCTCTGAAATGGGCCAGGCGCCCCGTCCCGCGCTGCCGCATCGCATCTGGCGTTACCAGCTGGACCGCGACCACCAGGTGCTTGGCGGCGCCCTCAGCAACGGCGGCAATGTGACCGGCTGGATCGCCAACCACCTGGCGCAAGGCGACTTCGACGCGTTGACGGCGGCGGCTCGTCTCATCGAGCCGGACGGTCACGGCCTGACTATCCTGCCCTTCCTGGCCGGGGAACGCTCGCCTAGCTGGCACGAAAACGCGACCGGCACGATCTCCGGCCTGCGGCTCTCGACCACCGCCGGCGACCTCTTCCGCGCGACCTTGGAGGCGACGGCGTACCGCATGGCGGCCATCTACGACGATGTCCGACTGCTGGCGGACACTGACCACGAGATCCACGCCAACGGCGCGGCGGTGCTTGGCTCGCCGCTCTGGCTCCAGATCATCGCCGACACCCTCAACCACCGGCTCGACGCGGTCGACGCCGAGGCCGAAGCCTCGGCCCGTGGGGCGGCGATCTGCGCGCTCGAATCGCTGGGCGCGCTGCGGTCGCTCCGCGATTCCGGCAACACGGTCAGCGAGCGCTACGAACCGGACCGGGCCGCGCAAGAACGGTACCGTGAGGGCCGGGAACGACAGGCCCGGCTGGAAGCGGCCGTCAACGCGCTCGACGACCTCCCATGAAAGGACCACCCCGCATGACCCCACACGCCGACATGGCGCCCAACCTCGATCTCCTCTTTATCCTCGCCCACCCCGATGACGAGTCGTTCGGGTTCGCCGGAACGATGGCTTGGGCCCAAACGCAGGGGCTTCGCGTCGGTCTGGTCTGCGCCACCCGGGGCGAGGCCGGCGAGATCAGCGACCCGTCACTGGGCCGGCCGGACGCGTTGGGCGCGGTGCGGGAACGCGAACTCCGCACGGCGATGCGCATCGTCGGCGTCGATCCGATCCGGCTGCTGTCGTACCGGGACTCCGGGATGGCGGGAAGGCCCGAGAACGACGATCCACGATCCCTTCACCGGGCGACGCGGGTGAGCGTGCTGGCCGACCTCGTATCCCAGATTCGCGATCTTCGCCCTCACGCCGTCATCACGTTCGGCCCTGATGGCGTCTACAAACACCCGGATCACGTGCGGATCGGCGAAATCGCCAGCGAGGCCGTCGTCGTGGCGGCGTCCAATGCCGACCCGTTCCTGGGCGAATCGTGGCAGACACCGCGGCTGTATCACGTGGCCGTCGCGCGGGAAGACCTGATCGCGATGAGCAGTCAGGCAAGCGGACCGTTCGCCGGAACGTCGGCCGAAGAGATGGCGACGATGGGCGTGCCCCGGGCGGAGATCACGCACGTTTTCGACGTGTCGGCGTTCGTAGACATGAAAGTGCGCGTGATCTCGTCGCACGCCACGCAGCTGCCATTCGAAGCGGAGGCCGGAACGATGGGCGACCCGGCGATGCGGCCCCGGCTGGGCCGCGAATCGCTGAAGCGGATGGTTCTGCCCTGGCCCGATTCAGGTGACGATTTCCTGGATGACGTCAACACGCTGACCGGGGCGGAGATCGGCGCCGGATGACAGGCTGAAGAGCCAGGTTGTCGATAACTGGTCGAGCCGCTAACATATCGTCAGCCGGGGCACACGCAACGCCAGTCGATCGATCACGAGCAAGCGGGAACACAATGACGTCGGAACACGCACATTCAGGGGCCGTCTGTCCGCTCTATCACCGGGCCGTCGAACTCGTTGGCCGGCGCTGGACCGGCGCGATCCTGATGGTGCTGCTGCAAGGGCCCTGCCGGTTCACCGACATTGCGCACGCCGTGCCAGGCTTGAGCGATCGGCTGCTCTCCGAGCGGCTCAAGGAACTCGAAACCGAGGGCATCGTCCATCGGAGCGTTCACGCCGAGACGCCGGTCCGGATCGAGTATCAGCTGACCGGGAAAGGCCATGACCTTTCCGGTGTCGTCGAGGCCGTAACCGGTTGGGCGACCCGCTGGCTAGCTCCCGATGAGGTTGAGCACGAGGCGGCCGATCTCCCTGTCGCGAGTTGACGTCCATTACTTGAGCGAAAATCCGACCAACGAAGAGAGAGCCCCGGATCGATTGGTCGATCCGGGGCTTTTTGGTAGGCGAATTCCTGGGTGATTCGGAGTGAAGTCCATATGCAGGAATCGTTCGTGTCATCGAACGACGCGGGAGTAGGGGCGATCCACCGTGATCGCCCGGAACAACGGTACCCTCAACCACGGGTCAACACATATCCAGCGGGGCCAGGTTGACCCCTACACACGACGATGTTTGGTCACGGTCTGCCCTGATTGCGGGGACGACGTGTCGCCGACTTTCGTAGGGGCGGACCTGATTCGACCGGGTACTGGATTTGGCCCACCCCAATCTTGTCGAATCTGTCGTCCGCCCGAACGGAGCGACGCGCACCTTTGGATTCGCAATGCACCGGGCGGGTCATCGTCAACCTACAGCTCGGTGACGACCGGCAGGATCAGCGGACGAGTGCGGGACCGCCGGTAGAGGGCCCGGCCGATGGTCTCCTTGGTGCGCTGCACGATGTAGCCGTACTGTGGCGCCCCCTTCTTCTTGCGTTCCAGGGTGCGGCGCAGCTCGCCCTCGGCCTCCCGGAGCACGTTTGGCCCGAGTTCGGTGGCCAACCCCTTGCCCACCAGTTCCGGTCCGGCGATGAGTTCTCCCGAAACGCGATCGAGCACGATCGTGACCACCACGAAGCCGTCGCTGGTCAGGTTCTCGCGGGTGCGGAGGACGACCTGGCCCTCCTCGCGGTCGCCGAGCCGGTCGACCAGCACGTTGCCGGCCTTGACCCGCCCCTTCTGTGATGCCGAGTCTTTCGAGAACTCGATCACGCCGCCGATTTCGGCCATCAGCACGTTCTCGCGCCGCATGCCGGACGTTTCGCAGAGATCCCGGTAAAGCATCATGTGGCGGTACTCGCCGTGGACCGGCGTGGCGAACTTCGGCCGCAACAGCCGGATCATCTTGAGCAGCTCGTCGCGCCCGGCGTGGCCAGAGACATGCACAGCCCGGTCGATCCCGCTGTAGACGACGTCACAACCCTGGCGGAAGAGATTGTCGATCGTGTGCGAGACCGTGTCTTCGTTACCCGGAATCGGGGAGGCAGAGACGAAGATCACGTCGCCCTTGGAAACGCGGATTTTCGGGTGCTCGCCGGCGGCGATCCGGGCCAGCGCGGCGGCGGCTTCCCCCTGCGACCCGGTGCACACGATGATTCGCTTCTCCTTCGGCTGGCGAAGCAACTCGTCCAGCGGGATCAGCACACCGTCCGGCGGATCGAGGTAGCCGAGGTCGAGCGCCACCCGGCTGTTCTGCTCCATGCTGCGTCCAGCGACCGCCACCTTGCGGCCGTGCTTGACGGCGGCGCTGATCGCCATGTGGATCCGGCTGACGTTCGAGGCGAAGGTGGCGATCACGATCTGGCCCTTGGCCTGACCGATCACCTCCTCCATTCGCTTCTGGACGACGACCTCGGACGGGGTACTGCCTTCCGTCTCGACCCGGGTCGTGTCGGAAAAGAGCGCCAGGACGCCGTCGTTGCCGATGCGTTTCAGCTGCGCCTCGTCAGTGGGCTTGCCCATCACGGGCGTGGGATCGAATTTGAAATCGCCGGTGTCGACGATCGTTCCGACCGGGGTGTGAATGGCGATGGCGCACGCGTCCGGGATGGTGTGCGTGACCCGGATGAACTCCGCCTTGATCTCGCCGAGCTGGATCGTGTCGCCGCCGTTCACGGCGCGCAGGTCGACCTGGTCTTCGAGCCGGGCTTCGAGCAGCTTGCGCTCGATGAATCCCAGCGCCAGCGGCGGGCCGTAAATGGGGATCGGCTCCTTGCTCCTGAGCTGCGGGATGATGTACGGCAGCCCGCCGATGTGGTCCTCGTGGCCGTGGGTGATGAGGATGCCGCGGAAGTTCCGCATCCGTTCCGCGACGTAGGAGACGTCCGGGATGATGAGGTCGATGCCGCGCTGGTTGTCCTCGGGGAACTTGCCGCCACAATCCAGCATGACCAGGTCCTGGCCGTACTCCACGATGGTCATGTTCTTGCCGATCTCACCGACGCCGCCGAGCGGTATGACCCGCACGCGATCGGCGCCGACCGGGGCGATGGGGGTCAGGTCCGGCCCCCCGAATGAGCCGCCGCCTACCGATTCGGTGGTGGGACGCACGGCCCCCCGCTGCTGTCGTCCTCGCTGGTGACCGGCGTGCGGGGTTTCGACGCGG
>JBGTNF010000256.1:0-5488 GCA_041743205.1 Thermomicrobiales bacterium
GACGGCCAGGGCGGCAATCCCGCCTCCGGCCGCCACCGAGAATGTCCTCCGATTGATCGAGCGCGATGAAACGTCCATCCGGCTTGTCCTCCACCTGAAACGTGCGGCGCGGAACGGCCGACCGGGCCAGAACTGGTCCAATCGAGGCGGTTCCGTTCGGTTGTTGATGCCGTGCGGCATCATTGGGACCCGGCGCGCGAGGCCCGCGACGACGCGGAAGAGGAGAAACCGGCGTCGAACGCCTGGCGTTCGTGGTTTCGCCCGGCGATCGGGGGCTCACTCCTTCCATCTTACCGTGTTTTTCTTGGAAACAGGGATGTCCGGAACGGGATCGTTCTCCCGGAACTGGCTGGTACGCACCCGTGTGCCGATGCCTTCCTGCTCGACACTGCACAGAGCGAACGATACGGCGCGGCGTGGTGCTTGTTTGGCGCCCGGCGTTCTGCCATGCTGGCATTATTATGAATAGACGAATGGACAACAGGACAATGGACCCGAATGTGTCCGCCGCCGCGGACACCTGGCCGTTGAGCGCTCGCGAGGCGGCGACGGCCTTGGGGGTGAGCGAACGTACAATTCGTCGCGCCATCGCCCGCGGCGACCTGGACGCCAGAAAGCAGGGCGGCATCTACCGGATCGAACCAGCCGACCTGGTTCATTACCGCGTCAGGGCGGTCACTGGACCTTCAACTCCGTCCGAGGGTGAGCCAGGCGTTATTGCCAACGCCACCGTGCTGGCGCCGCTTCCCACCACCTTGACGCCGCTGATCGGGCGGGAGGGTGAGGTCGCGGCGGCACGGCAGTTCCTTCAGCGTTCGGACGTGCGGCTCCTGACCTTGACTGGCCCCGGCGGGGTCGGCAAGACCCGCCTCGCCGTGAAAGTTGCGGCGACGCTTGCCGGCGACTTCGCCGACGGTGTGGCGCTGGTGCCGCTGGCAGCCGTCGGCGACCCGGCTTTGGTGTTGCCAACCATTGCGCGCGCGCTTGGCATCGTGGAAATTGGCGGGCAAGCCCTCACCAGTATGCTCTACGAGCGTATGCGCGGGAAGCAACTCCTGCTTATCCTGGACAACTGCGAACAGGTGGCGACAAGCGTCGCGACCGTCATCGCCGAACTGCTCGCAGGTTGTCCCAATCTCAAGGTGCTCGCCACCAGCCGTATCTTGCTGCGCTCAACTGGTGAGCACGTCTTCTCGTTGGAACCCCTCGCTACCCCAGGGCCAAATGTGGCGCCTGGACACCTGCCGGATCACGATGCGGTGCGTCTGTTCGTGTCGCGGGCGCAGGCGATTCAGCCTGGCTTCGGTCTGACGGCGGACAATGCACCAACCGTGACCGCGATCTGCAATCGACTGGATGGTCTTCCGCTCGCGCTTGAATTGGCCGCCGCCTGGGTCCGGATCTTCTCGCCAGAGACGTTGTACGCGCGGCTGGAACGGCCCTTGTCCATGCTGGTGGGCGGCGCGGCGGACCTCCCGGACCGCCAGCGGACGATGCGCGATGCCATTGCCTGGAGCTACGATCTGCTCACGCCAGTCGAGCAAGCGCTGTTTCGCCGCCTGGCCGTTTTTGCGAGCGGTTTCACGCTCGAAGGGGCTGAGGTCGTCGCCGGTCTGGGATCTCAAACAGCGGCGCAATCGGCAGTCTTCGACGGCGTCGTTGCCCTCTTTGACAGGAATTTGCTTGTGCGGTTGGACGGGCCGGACGGAGAGCCTCGGTTCGCGATGCTGGAAACGATCCGTGAGTACGGGTTGGAGCGATTGGCCGCCAGTGGCGAGGAAGCAGCCATCCGGCGGGCGCACGCGGCGTACGTCCTCGATCTGGCCGAATCGGCTGAACCGAGTTTGTATACCGGCGTGCGAATGGTGCCGTGGTTCGACCGCCTGGACACCGAGTTGCCCAATATCCGGGCTGCCCTGGGATGGTACGAGGTGCAGGGAAACATCGAGGCCTGGCTTCGCCTGGCCAGTTCGCTTGGGATGTTCTGGGCGCGGCGCTCCTACCTGAGCGAGGGGCGGGGCTGGCTGGAACGCGCGCTGGCGCAGGGAACGGATCTGGCCCCAGCGGTCCGGGCCCGTGGTTTGGTCGAGCTTGGCCGGATCGCGGTGTTCCAGCGTGACGCGGGTGTCGAGGGGATTCACGAGGAGGCGTATCGGCTGGCTGAATCGATTGGGGATGTGGCATATCAACGCCACGTGCGGATTGCGCAGACCATATCCGCCATGCTTCAGGACAACTTCGACGCAGCCGCCCGTTTTGCCGACGACGCCATCGGTCTTGCCCGGATCTCAACGGCTCCCGTCAGTCCGCAACAGGCGCTCACCACCCGTGCCATCCGCGGCATGGTGGCGGCGCTCGCTGGAGACCTCGACCTGGCGGACGAGGTGCTCGGCGCATGCCAGGCCGAAATCGATCCCCACCAGAACGAGATGGCGTTCGGGCTCGTTCACGAAGGCCTCGGCACGGTTGCACACCTCCGAGGCGACAGGGCATCCACGCTCGCGAACTTCCAGATCGCGTTGGCGCAGTACGACAGGGTTGGAGACCGGTGGCAGGTGGCGATTTGCCTGGAAGGCATCGCGACGGCGGTGTGCGAGGCGCATCCGGAGGCATCGGCACAACTCTTTGGCGTAGCCGCCCACCTGCGCACCACACTCGGGGGCGCTTACGCTCAACATTTCGAACGGCGCTTTGCGGACGACAAGGCGACGGCCCGGTCTCATTTGGGCAACGCGGTCTACGCCGCAGCCTGGCAAGTCGGCCAGGCGTTGCCGCTGGAGGCCGCCGTCTCGGTCGCCAGAGGGTTGTCCTTGCCTGCTGCCGCCACGACGGCCCGCCAGCCCGCAGCCCGGTATGGCTTGACGCCACGCGAGCTCGACGTGTTGCGCCTGATCGTCGAGGGCCGGTCGGACAAGGAGATCGCCTCGGCGCTCGGGGTCACCTACCGCACGACCACGACGTACGTCACCGGTATCCTGACCAAACTCAACGTTGCCTCGCGTACCGCCGCCGCCACCCAGGCGATGCGCCTCGGCCTGGTCTGACGCGTTCGCGCCAGACGCCAACGCCAGCCGCAGAAAGACGCGTGGCCAACCACGAACGAACGAACCAAACGAACCATTAGAAGATGCACTCCTGCCCATACTGCAAAGTGCATTGGCCGTTCTCGCAGCCGGCGAGGCTTGCGCAGATATTGCTGATGTCGTGGCACTGGTAGCAGCCTGGAAACTTGTAGCAACAGCCGTAATCGAAGTCGCCATAACGATCGCCATTCTTTTCGCACCAGACGTTTCCGTTCGCGCAGTCGTCGATGAAGAGGCTGGCGCTGTCAAACGAGGCCGGCATCGCGTCGAGCGCGGACTGGAGCGCGGCGACCCCGCCGAGGTTCGTCTCGTGATAGTTCTCGAGGATGCGGGCGTCGTACGTCAGCGTTGCTCCGGACTCGCTTTCACCCTCGGTGTAGACCGGGTTGAAGAGCTCGATGACGAGAATGTCCTCGCCCTTATCCGTGTTCGTGACCAGGGCGGCGTTGGGCGGGTTCTCTTCCCCGAAACCCAATGCCGCCAGAAAGTCGGACGTGGACTGGGTGCCGACGATGCGCTCCGGCCGGTCCGAGAAGTAGACCGTCTGGGCCGGGAGCCCGGTCAGGGTCAGGGTGTAGACGCCTTCCTCGCCATTCTTCGGCGCCCACATGCCGCCCTTCGTGGTCTGGACGAACATCGTATAGGTGCGCTGGCCCTCGGGCAGCCCGAGATGCTCGATCCCTGCTGGTGATGGCGTGGCCTGCTGGCCGAGCGCCGGCATCAGGGGTGACGTGCCATCGAGGCGGCCACCAACGGCGGAACGGAATCGATCGAAGCGGTTGAGATTCATGACGCTATGCTCCTCGTGAAGGGTGCGAATCGTCGCCAGCTTTGGCCCTTGGGCGCAACGGACGGAATCGCGCAAATACGGCGGCCGGGAGATGATGCACGTCTTCAGGAAACGAATATGCAGGTCGCATAGTTCTCCTGCCCACAGCCGCCATCTTCGCAGCCCACCACTGTTGTGCAGACGTGGGTGATATCCCAGCAGAGCTTGCATGACGGAAACTTGTAGCAGCAGCCAACCGCCACCCTGGCGATTTCCTTCCCCTCGCGTAGGCAGATCACCTTCTGATCGATGCAGTCGTCGATGAAGAGGCTGGCGCTGTCGAAGGTGGCCGGCATTGCGTCCGGGGCGGCCTGGAGCTCGGCCACGCCCCCCAGCTCCGTCTCGTGATAGTTCTCCAGGATCCGGGCGTCGTACGCCAGCGTTGCTCCAGCCTCGCCCTCATTGGTATAGACGGGGTTGAAGAGCTCGATGACGAGGATGTCCTCGCCCTCGTCCGTGTTCGTGACAAGCGCCGCGTTGGGCGGGTTGTCGGGCACGAAGCCCAGGGCTTGCAGGAACTCGGACGTCGTCTGCGTGCCGACGATGCGCTCGGGGCGGTCGGAGAAGTAGACGGTCTGGGCCGGCAGGCCGGTGAGCGTCAGGGTGTAGACGCCCTCTTCGCCGTCCTTGGGCGCCCAGGTTCCGCCCTTTGCCGTCTGGACGAACATCGTGTAGGTGCGCTGGCCTTCCGGCAGTCCAAGGTGCTCCTGGGCGGATGCATCCGGGCTGGCGTCCTGGGCGGCAGCGGACCGATGCATCGCCACGCCGCCCAGGGCAGCCGCGCCGAGTCCGAGACCGGAAAACTTGAGCGGATTCCGGCGCGAGAAACGGCTGGCGAAGGCGGTTGAGAGCTGGTCGAATCGTTGGGACTCCACGGGTTATCCTCCTGTTGCGGTCGGGTCGTCCCCACCTGCACTTATCCCCAAAATGAGCAACCGTTGAAAATCTTCTGCTCGCACTGGCCATCTTCACAGCCAGGCAGCGAGTTGCAGACGCCACCGAGATCCCAGCAGGTCTGGCATGACGGAAACCTGTAGCAGCAGGGGGTGTTGATCTCACCGTAGGTTTTCTGCCCGCCACCGACGTTCTTGACGCAGGTGAGCACGCCATCCTGGCAGTCATCGATGAAGAGGCTGGCGCCGTCGAACGAGGCCGGCATCGCCGCCGGGTCGGCCTGGAGCTCGGCCACCCCGCCGAGGTTGGTTTCGTGGTAGTTCTCGAGGATGCGGGCATCGTAGGTGAGCGTCGCCTCCGCCGGGCCGTCCCCTTCGGTGTAGGTTGGGTTGAACAATTCGATAACGAGGATGTCCTCGCCCCCGTCCGTGTTGGTGACGAGCGCGGCGTTGGGCGGGTTGTCAGGCGGAAAGCCGAGCGCCAGGAGGAAATCCGCCGTGGCCTGCGTACCGACGATGCGCTCGGGACGATCCGAGAAGTAGACGGTCTGGGCCGGGAGGCCGGTGAGGGTCAGGGTGTACACACCCTCTTCGCCATCCTTCGGCGCCCATGTCCCGCCTTTCGCGGTTTGGACGAACATGGTGTAGGTGCGCTGGCCCTCGGGCAGCCCGAGGTGGGTGGT
>JBGTNF010000257.1:0-7726 GCA_041743205.1 Thermomicrobiales bacterium
GGCGGGCGCTCAGGTGGGTCGCGCGCTGGCCCAGGCCACGCCAGCGGCCTCGCCGGTTGCCATGTACGACGGTCCGTTGGCGGACGAACAGGTGATCCGGATCCCGACCGGCGAACCGGTGACTATGGACCCTGGCGTCAGCACCGGGTTCGACGAACTGGCGATCATGTTCAACATCTATGACGGGCTGACCGGCATCGACCAGGCGACCGGCGAGGTCGTGCCCCGGGTCGCCGAGAGCTGGGAGCCAAACGAGGACGGTACGGTGTTCACGTTCACCATTCGCGAGGACGCGATGTGGTCGGACGGTACGCCGCTGACGGCTAATGATTTCGTCTACAGCTGGCGGCGGGTGCTCGACCCGAACACGATTTCCGCCTACGTGCCGGCGCTCTACTACCTGCTCAACGCGCAAGCGATCGTCGAGGGCGAGGGAACCGTCCCGCTCGAGGAACTGGGCGTCGAGGCGGTCGATGACCGCACGCTCGTCGTGACGCTGACCGGCCCGCTCACCTTTTTTCCTCGCGTCGCCGCGACCTGGACCTATTTCCCGGTGCCGCAGCACATCATCGAGGAATACGGCGACGGGTGGACCGACACCGGGGAACCAGCCGTATCGAACGGTCCCTACATCATGGAATCCTGGAGCCACAACCAGTCGATCGTGCTCGTGCCGAACCCGAATTACGCGGGCGACCCGGTGACGATCACCCGCGCCGAGTACACGATCTTCGCGGACGCCACGACCCAGGCCTACATCGCCTTCGAAGCCGATGAGCTGGATTACGCGGCACCGGAGGGTCCGGACCTGGACCGCGTGCTGGCCGATCCTGCCCTGAGCGCGGAAACGGTGCAATTCACGCTGTCCAACTGCAACTTCATCGTCGTCGACACCCGGGAAGAACCGGGCAGCCAGATCCCGTTCCGCCAGGCGCTGTACAAGGCGGTCAACCGCGACGAACTCGCCAACGTGGTGCTGCGCGGCCAGTACCTCCCTGCGTACACCATCGTCTCGCCGGACATCCCCGGCACCCTCGACGACGAGTCGCCGCTGACCGAAAGCGCCGAGGAGGCTGTCCAGCTCCTCGCCGACGCGGGCATCGACCCGACGTCGGTATCGCTGGAAATCACGTTCCAGAACAGCCCGGCGCGGGTCCAGACCGTGGCCGAGTACCTCCAGGCCACCTGGCAGAACGTGCTGGGCATCACCGTCACGCTGGCCCCGATCGAAGAGGCGACGTATCCGGACTGGCGGTCGGCGCGGGAAACCCAGGCCTACGGTGTCTACACCGGGTCGTGGGGGTCCGATTACGTCGACCCGTCGAACTGGCACAACCAGAACTTCACCAGCCAGGCTGATCATTACGTCAACCACTGGTTGAACCCCGAGTACGACGAACTGGCCGCCGCTGCCCTGCCGAACATCGACGAGGCAGAGCGGAACGCGCAGTATCAGGATGCAGAACGAATTCTGGTCGAGGAAGCGTCGATCATCCCGCTCTACCGGACCACCGCGGTCCGGGCCGTCAAGCCGTACGTGCGGGACCTCTTCTTCCAGCCGGTGCTCTCGAACGTCCACCTGCGCACGATCAAGATCGCCGCCGAGTAGGCGTTCCGTCGCCCGCCGCTCCCGGATGTCGGGAGCGACGGGCGGCTCCGGGCTAGGCCGAAGTGGCGAAGGAATGCGCACCGGACTTACCAAACCGTCATCCCGAACTTGCGAGGGCCCCCCCGGCGCAGCGCAGCGATAGCCGGTACGTGCCTGGCAAACCGACCATGTTGCGTCTGGCGAGAGGCTTCTCGTTGCTCGGAACGACGGTTTGGGCGGAGTCACCTGACGTTGGTCACACTGCCGAGCCTGCGAAGAATCCTCGCATAGCGACATCAATGGCGAATGTACCGAGTACCGGCTATCGCTGCGCTGCGCCGGGGGGTTCCTCGCAGCCCGCAGGGGCAGCTCGGGATGACGGTTGGGAGCGTGTCGGATCCTGGCGACACGGCTCAACGCAGAGACACACGATGACCTCACGACACCCAACCGGATCGGATGACGCGACATGAACCGAGGGGCCTACGTCATCCGGCGGGTGCTGTTGCTGATCCCGACGCTGCTGGCGATCTACACCCTGACCTTCCTGCTGATCCACGCCACGCCCGGTGGCCCGTGGTCGCAAGGCGAGAAGCCGGTTCCGCCGATCGTGCTGGAGCGGCTCAACGCGGCCTACGGGCTCGACGATCCGCTCTGGAAGCAATACATCACGTACCTCGGCAACGCGCTCCAGGGCGATTTTGGGCCGTCGTTCGCGCAGCGCTCCCGGACCGTGTCCGACATCATCGGCGAAACGTTCCCGGTCTCCCTGGCGCTCGGGCTGGTGGCAATGGCGATCGCGCTCGTCATCGGCCTCACCCTCGGCACGCTCGGCGCGCTTCGCCACAACGGCGTCATCGACTACCTGACCAGCTTCGTGGCGATCGTCGGCATCTCGACACCGTCGTACGTGATCGTTTCGCTGCTGGTGCTCATCCTGTCCAGCGAATTCGGACTGCTGCCGACGGGCGGCTGGGAAGGGATATTCAGCACCAAGATCATCATTCCTGCCATCGCCCTCTCCCTCTACCCGGCGGCGGTGCTGGCGCGATACACGCGGTCCAGCATGCTCGACGTGCTGTCGGCCGATTTCGTGCGTACGGCGCGGGCGAAGGGGCTGCAAGAACGCTGGGTGGTGATCCGGCACGCGATCCGCAACGCGCTGATTCCCGTGCTGACCGTGTCCGGCATCATCCTCGCCGACGTGATCACCGGATCGTTCTTCGTCGAAACGGTCTACTCGGTGCCGGGGCTTGGCAGGTACTTCGTCGACAGCATTTCGCAGCGCGATTACCCCGTGATCCTCGGCACCGTCCTGCTCTTCGGCTTCGTAATCTCGGTGATGAACCTGATCGTCGACCTGCTCTACCCGTTGCTCGATCCGCGCATCGGCTCGCGTTAGCCGCGCTGGCGGAGGAGTCACCATGCAGGCAGCAGCGCCACCCACGATTGCGGTCACGACACCTACCACGATGGAACGCGCCGGGCGGGTCGAGGGCTTCTGGACGGGCGCTTACCGGCAGTTCCGCAAGAACCGGCTGGCCCGAATCTCGGCGGTGTTCATCGTCGCGATCTCCGTGATCGCGATCGTCGTGCCCTTTGTGCTGCCGCAAACCTACGCCGACCAGGACCTGGCGGTGACGTTGCAAGGTCCCAGCTGGGACCACCCGATGGGCACGGACGAACTCGGCCGTGACCTGATGACGCGGCTCATCTTCGGGGCGCGCATCTCGCTGACGGTCGGCGTGGTCGTGCAGCTCGTGATCCTGCTGATCGGCGTCCCAATGGGGCTGCTGGCCGGCTACGTCGGCGGCAAGACCGACACGCTGATCATGCGCTTCGTGGACGTGTTGTACGCGATGCCGAATTTGCTCTTCGTGATCCTGATCATGACCTTCCTGCGTGGCCAATTCGGCGACGAGCCAGCAGGGTTCGTGAAGCTGCTGGCCGATTTCGACACGCGAACCGGTGGCCTGATCGGGGTCTACATCGGGCTCGGGCTGGTGAGTTGGCTGACGGTCGCCCGGATCGTGCGCGCCAACACGATGTCGCTCAAGGAAAAGGAATACGTGGAGGCGGCGCGTGGGCTCGGCGCCGTGGACGGCCAGATCGTGCGCCGCCACCTGCTGCCGAACACGATCGCCCCGATTGTGGTCGCCGCCACCCTCGGCATTCCCGGCGCGATCCTCTACGAAGCCGGCATCAGCTTCCTGGGCCTGGGCGTTTTGCCGCCGATGCCGAGCTGGGGGCTGATGATAAGCGACGCGATTCCGCAGATGCGGTCCTACCCGTACATGCTCGTCTTCCCGGCGCTGGTGCTCTCGCTGACCGTGCTCGCCTTCAACTTCATCGGCGACGGACTGCGCGACGCGCTCGACCCGTGGATGAAGCGCTGACCCAAGCCAGCGGAATAGAATGGCGACTACTGGCAGACAGTAGTACACTGGGCAAGGAAATGGCGCGTGGACTTCGAGTGGGACCCGGCCAAATCGGATTCGAACATCAAGAAGCACGGGATTGATTTTCAGGATGCAGCGCGCGTCTTCGCAGATCCCCGTGCGACAACAGAGAACGTATCAAGACCCGAGTTTGGGGAGACGCGATCCAAAACCGTGGGCATGGTCGACGATGAGTTGATGGCAGTGATCTATACCGATCGAGGCGCCGCTCGGAGAATCATTTCCGCAAGGAGAACCCGCAAGAATGAGCGACGAGACTATGACGAGGGCCAGACTCCTTGATGACGGAACTGTCGTGCGAGTGATGCCAGACGGATCCACGCGCCTTTTTGACAAGTCCAGGACGGATTGGGCGCGCGTCGACGCCATGACAGAGGAAGAAATCGAGGCGAACGCCCTCGCCGATCCTGACAGCGCTCCTGAAACCGAAGGGGAAATAGCGAGACTCTGGGGTGTAGAGTTTCTTCAGCAAACTCGCGCGAACCTCAAACTGACACAGGCAGAGTTCTCCGAAAAGTTCCGCATTCCGCTGGGAACCCTGCGTGACTGGGAGCGGGGCGCGAGCGTGCCGGACACGTCGGCGCGCACGCTGCTGCGGGTGATCGCCCGGGAACCCGAAGCCGTTGAACGCGCCTTGGCGGGTTAGAACCTTCGCCTATTGGATGGGGACGACCCGTGTCCGACGTGCAACCTGTGCTTTACATCGACGATATCGAAGGGGCGATCGCGTTCTACCGCGACGGCCTGGGCTTGACCGTCGACGTATTCGGCAGCGATCCCGAGAGCGGCCGGCCCAACATCTTCCTGGCCAGCCTCGAAGATGCGAAGTTCCTGGTGTCCCGCGATCCCACCTTCGCCAAGGCGGGCGGCGCTGGGAGTGGTGGCGTGACGTTGTACTTCCACCTCGATTCGCCGGTCGATGGGTATGTTGACCAGTTCAGATCGGCCGATGGTGTCGAGGTCGTCGAGGACCTGACCGACCAGTGGTGGGGCGATCGGAGCTTCACGATTCGCGACCCGTGGGGCTACATCCTGCTCTTCAGCAGCGTCCCCGGCGGCTTCATCTGAACTTCACAATTCCAGCATGCGCCGGCGCATGTTAAACTCCCCGCACCTGGACACCAGTTTTCGATAACCGCACATTTCCGCGCCCGGCGAATGATCGCACCTGCGCCGATGCGTGGCGCGCCATGCCGTGCCAACGTTTCATTGTGTCCAGGAGCCGCTCCATGAACCTGTGGTCCAACATCTACCGTCATCACCGCTGGTCGAACCTGACCCTCATCGACTTCCTCTCCCGCTTGCCGGCGGACCAGCTCGACCTGACGATTCCCGGCGTCTACGGTAGCACCATCGAAACCATCCGCCACCTCATTTCCAGCGATGCCGACTACGTGCGGATCATCCCGGACGCGCCGGTGGTTCCACAGATCGTTCAGGACGGTCCGTTCGGGGGCTGGGAAGAATTGCGCGCCGTCGCCGAGGCCGCCGGGTCGGCGCTCGTCGCCTACGTCTATGGCCTGACCGACGACCAATTCTTCATCGACATCGACGATGGCGAAGCGTTTGAGCTCACGCGGTCGATGCTGCTCGGGCAGATCATCCATCACGCCACCGAGCACCGCAGCCAGATCCGCACCACGCTTTCCACTCACGGCATCGAACCGCCCGAGCTCTCGATCTGGGCCTGGCGCAAGGATGACGAGGGGCAATCGGCCCTTGCGATCCTGGCCGACCTGGCTGGCCAACCTTAACTACGGCGTCGCCGCCCATACCCGAGTGATATACTCGGGTATGGGTAGTGCAAACCCCATCCGACTGCTATACTAGGCATGTTGGGAACGAGACTCATTCTCAATTACCGCCAGATACCAACGAGGCGGCGCCTGATCCGGGTGTGCACACGGATCGACCTGGAAGGAACGCAGACGTGGCTGCCGAGAAGAGCACCGGTTACCGGAATACAACGCAACGCGCCATCATCCAGGCGGAGGTCGAAGCCTACGACGGCCACCTCACCGCCGGGGAGATCTTCGAGCGCGTCCGGCGCCAGTATCCGACGATCGCCTATGGCACCGTCTACCGCACGCTGCACCTGCTCGCCGAGCACGGCTTGATCCAGGAACTGACGTTCGCCGACCAGGCGAGCCGGTTCGACAAGCGCGTCGAACGCCACGACCACGTCCACTGCACCGGCTGCGGCATCATCGTCGATGTCGACGTGCCGGTGGCGCTGATGGCGCGGCACGTCGCCGAAGAGCAATCCGAATTCACGATCACCAGTCATCACACGTTGTTCAACGGCCTCTGCCGGGCCTGCCGGGCGACCCGGGACATCGGGCTCCAAGCGGCCGCGGCAAGCGGGCGCGACCGGTAGCTGCCGCCAGCGATCGACACATGCGCCCACGCGTTCGTGCGGCGCCGAATCACTCGGGAGGGTAAACAGGAACACCATGACGGATACCACCACGGCGCCGATGTTCGAAATCGAAAACCTTCACGCCTCCATCGAGGACAAGGAAATCCTCAAGGGCGTCGACCTGACCATCAACGCGGGCGAGGTTCACGCGATCATGGGTCCTAACGGCTCAGGCAAGAGCACGCTCGCCAACGTCCTGGCCGGCAACCCCGCCTACGAAGTGACCGAAGGCTCGGCGCGGTTCTTCGGGGATGACATCCTCGAACTGGCGCCAGAGGAACGCGCCCATCTCGGCATCTTCCTCGCCTTCCAGTACCCGACCGTGATCCCCGGCGTCTCGATGGCCAACTTCCTGCGGATGGCGGTGACCAACACCCGCAAGGCGCGGGCCGCCGCCGGCGGCGACGACCGGCCAGCGTTCACGCCGCGCGAGTTCCGGCGCCTGATGCGCGAGAAGATGCAACTGCTGCACATGGACGATTCGTTCGCCACCCGCTACCTGAACGAAGGGTTCTCCGGCGGCGAGAAGAAGCGCGCCGAGATCCTCCAGCTGGCGCTGCTGGAGCCGACCCTGGCGATCCTCGACGAGACCGACTCCGGATTGGACATCGACGCCCTGCGTGTCGTGTCCGAGGGCGTCAACAAGCTCGCCAACGACAAGATGGGCACGTTGCTGATTACCCACTACCAGCGCCTGCTCAACTACATCAAGCCGGATTACGTCCACATCATGATGGCGGGCCGGATCGTCCAGAGCGGCGGCCCCGAGCTGGCGCTCGAACTCGAATCCCAGGGCTACGAGAAGCTCCGGGCCAACTTCGCCGTCGCGTAGCCCAACCGCCTGCGTAGGGGCCGGCCCGTGTGCCGGCCCGCCGAAACAGGGTTTCGATTCATCCCGACAAGGAGCACCAGCATGGTTGCACAGGTCGATATCGGTGATTACAAGTATGGTTTCCACGACGCCGAGCAGTACGTCTACAAGTCCGAGAAGGGCTTGAACCGCCAGGTTGTCGAGAACATCTCCCACATGAAGAACGAGCCGGACTGGATGCGGGACTACCGCCTCAAGTCGTTCGATCACTTCGAGAAGCGGCCGATGCCGAACTGGGGCAGCGATGGAATCAAGGACATCGATTTCGACGACATCTACTACTACATCAAGCCGTCGGAGGGCATGGGCAAGACCTGGGACGAGGTGCCTTCCTACATCAAGGACACCTTCGAGAAGCTCGGCATCCCGGAGGCGGAGCGCAAGTTCCT
>JBGTNF010000258.1:0-12535 GCA_041743205.1 Thermomicrobiales bacterium
GTGGCGCCGCCTGTCGAGCCGCAGCCCGCGGCGAGTGGCGACGAGGCGGCGACCCCAACGGTCGAGGTCGACGTCGTAGCCCCTGACACCGCGGTTTCCGGCATCGCCGCCGAGGCGGCGCCAACCGAGATCGCTGTGCCAATCAACGGTTCGGAGCCGGCCGATCGCCAGCCCCGGCCGGCTCCGGGCGACCGCGACCAAAGGAACGACCGACCAACGCAAGGGGCCAACCGCAACAACCGCCAAAACAAGAATGGGCGCGGTCCCCGGAACGACCAGAATGGTCAACAGGATGCCTCTGGCGACCAGCCGCAGGGACGCCGGACCGGCAACGGCCAGCGTGACAACCGCGATCAGGTTCCGCCATCCGATCGGCTGACGGTCGCCGAGCTCGACAGCCGCGAAGTCGACGCCCTCAACGAGTTGGCGAAGGAACTCGGCCTTTCGGGCTACCTCCGGATGCGCAAGCCGGACCTGATCACTCGCCTGCTCCAGGCCCAGACCGAGCGTGACGGTCACACCTTCGGCGATGGCGTTCTCGAAATCATCGAGGACGGGTTCGGTTTCCTCCGCGGCCAGCGGTTCCTGCCCGGACCTGACGACATCTACGTCTCCCAATCCCAAATCCGGCGCTTCGGTTTGCGAACCGGCGACCGCGTTAGTGGCCAGGTCAGGCCGCCGAAAGACAACGAGAAGTTCTTCAGCCTATTGCGCGTCGAAGCCGTCAATGGCATCGACCCCGAGATCGCGCGCAAGCGGCCGTCGTTCGATACGCTGACTCCCATCTTCCCCCTGGAGCGGATCAACCTCGAAACCCAGCACAACATCCTCTCGACCCGCCTCCTCGACCTGGTTGCCCCGATCGGCCGTGGGCAGCGTGGCCTGATCGTGTCGCCGCCGAAAGCTGGCAAGACGCTCCTGCTCAAGGCGATCGCCAACGGCATCACCTCGAACAACCCGGACATGCACCTCATGGTCTGCCTCATCGGCGAACGGCCGGAGGAAGTCACCGACATGCGCCGCACCGTCGAGGGCGAAGTGATCTCCTCGACGTTCGATGAGCCAGTGGAAGATCACACCAAGGTCGCCGAGATGGCGCTCGAGCGCGCCAAGCGGCTGGTCGAATCCGGACGCGACGTGACGATCCTGCTCGATTCGATCACCCGGCTCGCCCGCGCCTACAACCTTGCCGTGCCGCCAAGCGGACGTACCCTTTCCGGCGGTATCGATCCGGTCGCCCTCTACCCGCCCAAGCGCTTCTTCGGCGCCGCCCGTAACATCGAGGGTGGTGGGAGCCTCACGATCATCTCGACCTGCCTGATCGACACCGGCAGCCGTCAGGACGACGTGATCTACGAAGAGTTCAAGGGCACCGGCAACATGGAGCTGCACCTCGATCGCAAGCTGGCAGAGCGCCGGATCTATCCGGCGATCGACATCCAGCGCTCAGGCACCCGGCGTGAGGAGTTGTTGCTCGACGAGTACACGCTGCGACAGGTCTGGACGATGCGCCGAATGGTGTCCATGCTGGGCGGCAGCGAAGGCACCGAGCTCCTGTTGAGCCGGCTCGCCAAGACCCAGAAGAACGAAGAGTTCCTGGAGACGCTCACCAAGGACGTATAGGGCGAGCATTCCGAGCCGCAAACCGCCCGCCCCGGTCGATGCCGGGGCGGGCGGTTTGCGTTACGCGGGTTTCCGGTTCGCGAATGACCACGTCTTTGCGGCAGCGACGGGCGATGTAGGTTCACTCGGAACTGATAGCCCGAATCTTTTGGGATGGAGCATCAGGTAAGGGAAGACCTTGTGTCCTCCCGTGGATCTGTGACCCGGCGCCAACGGGAGGACACAAGGTCCTCCCCTACCCTAACTTGGGAGTACGGGAGTGCCGGACTCCTCCAGGAACAATCCGCATTCGTGTCGTCGAACGGTTACGACCCCATCGTGATCGGTACGTGAGTGCGCTGTCGCTCCTCCGGGCCGGACATATCCTCTGTCATAACCAGGTACGTCTTTCCGGCGACGGTTGAGGCCGCGCCCGGTTGACCTTCCCGGTCCAGGGCCACGATGTTCATCTCGCTGGCGTACGGGTCGTTGAGGTGCGCGAGATCGGTCATCGCCATGCGCAGGGCCTCGTCGAGCGTCATCCCGAAGCGCATGAAGGTGACCACGCTGTGGGCGGTGCAGCAACGCTGGGCCATCTCGCCGCGGCCCGTGCAGGCGGCGGCGCCCCACCGGTTGTCCGCGTAGTTCCCCGCGCCGATGATCGGCGAATCGCCCATCCGGCCCGGGTATTTCCAGGCCCAGCCCGAGGTGCTGACCGCGGCGGCGATATCGCCGTTTCTGTCCCGCGCGAGGAAATTGACCGTGCCGTGCGGCGGTTCGCCGGCCACGGCCAGGTCCGGATCGGATGCTGTTCGCGCGACCACGTCCCGAATGCGCGCAAGGTAAGCATCGTTGGCCGTGAAGGTTGCCGGATCCTCGTTCAGGCGACCTCGCCAGATCGCCTCCGCCTCCGGCGTCAGCAGGTTTTTCGGTTTCAGGCCCGTCTCGCGCGCGAGGCGGGCCGCGCCTTCACCCCCGATCAAGACATGGGGAAGCTCGTCCATCACGGTCCGGGCCAGGTCGATCGCGTCCTGATAGCCTTTCAGCGCGCCGACGCTGCCAGCCCGCAGGCCCCGGCCATCCATCACGCTCGCGTCGAGCTCGACCTCGCCGAGCAGGTTGGGCAACCCTGAGTAGCTGACGGTGTGATCGTCGGGGTTCGCCTCGACCGGGCGTGTGCCCGCCACGACGGCGTCCAGCGCGGAACCGCCTGCCCGCAGGACCTCGATTGCCGCTTCGATCCCGACGATGCCGTTGGCCGATGCAGTGACGATTCCGGACATTGGTGGATCAGTCCTGTTCGTTCAGGTCGTACCCGGCAGCGGTCAGCGCCGCATCGAGCGCCTCGTTGGATGGCTCGATCAGGATCGTCTCCCCGATCACCAGCGTCGGCACGCTGCGCCTCCCCGTGATGCGTTCGGTTTCGGCGCCGGCCGACTCATCGGCTTCGATGTCGTACTCGGTCCAGGCGATGCCGAGGTCGGTGAGCCGCAAACGCGTCCGGGTGACATCCGGGCAGAAGCGTTCGCGCGCATACATGGTGATCTCGGTTGGTTCGTGGGTCACGATCAATCCTTCTGGGTATCAGCGATGGATAAGCGGCGTGCTACAGCACGCGCGCGATCTCGTCGGCGTCGTACCGGGGCACGTTCGCCCGGCCACCCGATCCGATCATGGTAATGCCCAAATGTGAATCGGTGAGCCTGCCGATGTGAGAAATGGGTACGCCGCCAGCCGCGGCGGCGGCTTCGACCGAGCGCGTGGCCTCTGGCGAAACCGCGATCAGCAAGGCGCCGGAACTCAAGAGTCCCCAAGGCTCGATTCCAAAATGGCGGCAGATCGCGGTGGTCTCGGGCAAGACGGGCACGGCCTCGGCCAGGATCTCCGCTCCGCAATTCGACGCGACCGCGATCTCGTGGATCGCGGTCGCCACCCCGCCCTCAGTGGGATCGTGCAGGGCGGTGACCCCATTAATGGAAAGCACGGCTCGGGCGTCGCCGACGATGCTGATGCCCGGCAGGCGCAACAGCTTGGCCGCTCGCGAGACGGTTTCCTCACCGAGCGCCGCGACGAGTTCCGCCGTGCGCTCCCGCGCCAGCAAGGCCGTGCCCTCGATCCCGATCCACCGCGTCAGCAGCAAATCGTCGCCAGGGCTTGAGCCGCCCGGTTTGAGCAGGCCGCGGGGACCGGCGACGCCGATCATCGAGCCGACGAAAACCGGGCGGTTGACCGCCGACGTGACCTCGGTGTGCCCGCCGATCACCGCTATCCCGGCGTCGTTGCAAGCGAGTTGGAGGTCGGCGAATAACTGCTCGACCTGCCCGACCGTGGTCCCGACCTCGGGCAGCAACAGCACCACCGAGAGCCAGCGAGGCACGCCGCCGAGACAGGCGATGTCGTTGGCGTTGACCGCGACCAGGTATTTCGCCGCCGACGCGGTTGCGAAGGTGATCGGATCGCTCTTGACGATGATTGGCTGTTGCCCGCCAACGTCGATTGCCGCTGCGTCGCGCCCATAGCCGGGCGTCACGATGACGTCGGAGTCGGGAGTCGTGCGGTACGCCTCGATCAGGCGATCGAGCAACGGTCCGGGCAATTTGCCGGCGCTCAATCGCGTGGCGGGATCGAAGACGGGGTGGCGATCGTGGGTCATGGTTCTACAGGCCAGGCAACTGGCGATGGAGCTCGCTGTTGCCGGAGTCAGGGGAGCCCTCACCAACCGGGGTCGAGGCGTCGGCAAGTTTCGTGATCCGGAGTTCGGCGTCGGCGATCAGGCGCTGACACCGCGTGACGAGTTCCGACCCATGCTGGAAGGCGGCGATGGTTTCCTCAAGCGATAGTTCGCCGCTCTCGAGCTGGACAACGATGCCCTGCAGGCGATGCAATTCCTGCTCGAACGACGATTCTGGTATCGACACTGGCGCGGATGCTCTGGATGACATGGGCTGGCTGGACTTTCTCTAGGATGCGGCGGGGGTGGCATGGATGTCGTCGACGGTCGCCTCGGCGAATCCATCGGCGAAGGTCGCCCGGATTCGATCGCCGGGCTTCAACCCTGCCGATGAACGGATACGCGCTCCGGTTCCGTCCAGCGACACGTGCGCGTAGCCGCGTTTCATCAGCGAGGCCGGATCGAGCGCGTGGAGCAGCGAACGTGAGAGTTCGAGATCGCTACGGCTGCCTTCCAGCTGGTGACTCACCGCCGCTCCCAGGCGCCGCCGTTCGGCGTCGAGAGCCACGCTCATCGCCTCGAGCTGGGCGCGAGGCGAAAGCAGCGCCAGCCGGTGCTGCGCGTTGGCGACCTCCCGGTTGCGCAGATCGATTGACCCCAATGCCGCGGCCAGCGCTCGCCAACGCCATTCTTCGATCAGGATCGCCAATGAGGCAATGTCCGGCGCCACCATTTCCGCGGCGGCAGATGGAGTCGGTGCGCGCAGGTCGGCGACCAGATCGGCGAGGGTCGTATCCGTTTCGTGACCGATCGCCGAAACCGTGACGACTGCCGAGGCGAAGATCGCACGGGCGATCCGTTCGTCGTTGAACGCCCACAGATCTTCAGCAGACCCTCCGCCTCGAGCCACGATGATGACGTCCACCTCGGCCGTTTGCAGCTGGTGGATGGCGGCCACGACGGTCTCCGGCGCCCGGTCACCCTGCATCACTGCCGGCGCAAGGACCAGTTCGACGAGGGGGTAGCGTCGCCGGAGCACGTGCTGGATGTCCTGCCACACGGCGCCGGTTTCCGAGGTCACCACGCCGATCCGGCGCGGGAACTCCGGCAGCGGACGCTTGCGGGTAGGATCGAACAAGCCCTCCGCCTCAAGCTTTTGGGTCAGTTGTTCGAGCTGGAGTTGCAGGATGCCGGCCCCGGCGGGATAGATGACGTCGGTCCGGATCTGGAACCGGGTGTTCCTTTCGTAGATCGTGGCCCCGCCGTGGGCCACGACCATTTCCCCAACCCGCGGCTGGAACGACTGGCGACTGCGGGTTTGCTTCCACATCACGCAGTCGACCGTCGCCGATTCGTCCTTGATCGCGAAGTAGGCGTGCCCGGATCCAGCGACGGTGAATGAGGACACCTCGCCCTCGACCCACACGTCTTGCATCACGTCGTCGGTTTCGACCAGTTCACGCAGGTACGCGGCCAGCAACCCAACCTTGATGATGCGGGAACTCACGCAAGGGAATCCGATTGCTCACTGAGGCGAATCAGCGGCGAGCCGTATTCCACGGGCTGGGCGTTCTCGACCAGCACCTCCACCACCACGCCGGCGCGGTCGGAGATGATCTCGTTCATGATCTTCATCGCCTCGACGATGCCGACGACCTGGCCGACCTCGACCTCGTCGCCGATCTGGGCGAATGGCGCCTCGCCCGGCGATGGCGCCGAGTAGTACGTCCCGATCATCGGCGAGGTGACCATATGTCCCTGGTCCTGCTCGCTTTCGGCCAGTGCGGCATCGAAAGCCGGCGGCCGGGCCCCGCCGGAATGCGTGGGTGATGACGTCTGGCCCCGGAGCCGGATCGTCATCTCGCCTGTGGAAAGGTCGAGTTCCGAAATGCCGCCCTTGCCCATCAGCGAAATGAGTTCCCGCACTGTGCCGATCAGGCTTTCGGACGCAAAACCGATAGGGGTACCTTCGACGGAATTGCCGGCGAATCGTTCCATTGGTCGGCCCCTAAACCACGCGCTCGATGTACTCGCCGGACCGGGTATCGACCTTGACCTGATCGCCCTCGCTCAGGAAGAGCGGGACGTTGACCACCAGTCCGGTTTCCAGTGTGGCCGGCTTGGTCCCGCCGGTGGCGGTGTCGCCCTTGAATCCCGGATCGGTCTGGGTGATGGAGAGGACGACGGACGACGGCAGCTCGATGTCGATCGGCTCGCCATCGTAGGTCAGCAGGTCGATGATGTCCTGCTCCCGGAAGTACCTGGCGGCCTCGGCCACGGTCGCCTCGTTGAGCGTGATCTGGTCGAACGTTTCCGTGTCCATGAAGTTGAAGTGGTCGTCGTCCCGGTACAGGAATTGCACGTGCTGGCGTTCGAGCCGGACCGATTGGAACTTCGTCCCGGCCATGACCGTGAGTTGGGTGTTGGACCCGGTACGCAGGTCCTTGAGGGACATCCGCAACTGGGCGGAACCGCGACCCTGCTTGTTGTGCGAGAAATCGATGACTTTGACCAGCTTGCCGTCAATATCGAGCGTGCTGCCCTTGCGTACGTCACCTGTATCGATCATGCGTCGTGCTCCCTGATGCTATCGGCATCGATTTTCGATTGGACATGCAACGTCGCCAGCCCGTCAGGAAGGCGCGGCGCGTTCGCCGAGCAGTTTCGGCGCGCCGGTGAGATTTTCATAGCCTTGCGCTTCGACGACGACGACATCTTCGATCCTGACGCCGCCCCATCCCGCAATATACACGCCCGGCTCGATCGTGATGACCTGCCCGGCCCGCAACACAGCGGCCGACTGCTTCCCAAGGAAGGGAGATTCGTGAATCCGCAGCCCGATCGCGTGGCCCAATCCGTGGACGAAATACTGCTCGACTCCCGCCGCGGCAAAAACGTCCCGCGCGGCCTGGTCGACCGCGCCGGCATCGATGCCGGCGCGGATAGTTGCGAAGGCGGCCTGCTGCGCATCGGCCACCAGACGGTACATGGTACCAAGTTGCGGTGAAGGCTGTCCCACCCAGACCGTACGCGTCAGGTCGCCACAGTACCCTTCGACACGAGCCCCCATGTCGATGATGACCGGCTCGCCGGCCTGGATGGCACGGTCGCCGGGCGCATGGTGGGGGCGGGCGGCGTTCGGGCCGGAGGCGACGATCGTGTCGAACGCCTGCCCGTCCGATCCCAGGTCGCGGAACTGCTGGTCGATGAAATGGGCCAGTTGCCGCTCGGTCAGGCCGGCTTCGAGGCGCCAGGCGGCGCGATCGAACGCGGTGTCCGTCAGCGACAATGCTTGCCGCAGCAGCCCCAACTCCCGGTCGTTCTTGATTTCCCGCAGGGCGTCGATCGCCCCGCCGGCGGGAACGAGCCGGACCGACTCGCCCAACGCGTCCCGTAACTGCCAGTAGTGGGCAACGGGAGTAACCGCGTCCTCGAAACCGACCGTGGCATAGCCCCGTTCCTGGATATCATTCACGATCACCGACGGCCAGGCGCCGGTCAATTCGGCCGTCGCCACGCCTGGCAGCGCTTCCGCCTGCGCCCAGGGCAGGTTGGTGGCTGACGCATAAAGCGTCGAGCCATCCGGCGTGACGAGCATGACGCCCGAGGGCAGGTCGGGCGCGTGATCGTCCGCCGACCACCCCGAGAAGTAGCGGCGATTCGTGGCGCCGACCACGATCAGCGCGTCGATGCCGAGGTCGTCGAAATAGGTCATGCGTTCAAGAACCACCATTCTTTGCGGCGAGGAGCGCGCGATGCCAGTCCAGCGCCAGGCGATAGCCATCGACGCCGAGCCCAACGATCTGGCCGGTGACCACCTCGGAGATGACCGAGTGGTGGCGAAATGGCTCCCGGGCATGGATGTTGGTGATGTGGACCTCCACAATCGGGATGGTCAGGTTCGCAAGGGCCGCGAGCGCGTCGCGGATCGCGTAGCTGTAATGCGTGAACGCGCCGGCGTTGATGATCACCCCGGCCGCGGCAGACGTTTTTTCCTGGAGGAAGTCGATTAAGGCCCCTTCGTGATTGGACTGGAACGCCTCGATCGCCAGCGCCGGCGTACCCGATGCGCCGTGCTTTTCCAGGTCAGCCACGATCGACGCCAACGTGGTCGAGCCGTACAGCGCTGGCTCCCGCGTTCCCAGGAGGTTCAGGTTCGGACCGTTGATGACCAGGATCCTGGCCAGGTCAGGGGATTCGCTCACGCAACTGTCCTCACCCGACCGGTTGCTGGCTGTTGACCAAGGCCGGCACGTAGGCCGTGATGGGATAGGACGCGTCCGACCCATCCGGCGTGATCGAGCCGCCGAACACGTAGATCGGTTGCAAATACTGCGTCTCGCCGGGAATGCCGGACGAGGTGTAGCCAATCGACACCGTGTCGTACACCGCCTGACCGGCAATCGTCTGGCCGGGCTCGGCCACGCCCTCCGGAACTTCGACCTGCAGGTACGACCGCCGCTCGGCAACTTCCGTCCAGGCGGCGTCGACCGGCCGCAGGCTGTAGGTGTCGGTGGTCGTCAGGTCGGACCAGTTGAACGACGCTTCCAGCACCACCGCCTCCGGGCCCATGATGATCGTGATCGACGGGTATGCTGAAATCAGGTTTTCGGGCCGTACCGGTTCGATGGTCACCACGATGCGTGCCGGATTCTCCGTCCGCGCGATCACCGCGCCGTCTCCGGCATCGGCTGGCAGCAATTGGGTTTGGCGCAGCCATTCCCTGGCGAAGGCGACCGCCTGGTCATCAGCCGGCAGCTCGCCTTCAGGGATATCGCCGGACGACAGGTACTGTTCCAGCCCCGCGGTGGCGAACAGCGTGCCGGCGTCTCCCACGACCTCGAATGTCCCGCCGCCCAGGTCCGCGACTTCGCCTTCGATGCCAAGGCGGGTCGCCATCTGAGCGACCGTTGCGGCGTCTTGGGCGGGCTCCACCAACTGGTAGACCGGCGCTTCCCGCGCGACGGTGTCGAACGAGCCGGTCCACGTCGATTCCAGTTCGAAGAGATACCCCTGCTCGTTCATCGTTGGCAGGTCGGCGGCAGGCAACTGGGTGGTCACTTCGGAATCGCCCGGAGGCGCCGGGGTCGATTCCTGGGCGAGGGCCGCCTGGCCCGATGCGGTGGCGACGATCAGGGCTCCCAGCAATGCGAGCCAGCGCGGAACTGTGGAAGACGCAAACAGCATGGATGGTGATCCTTTCGGTGGGAGATGTGAGGCTAGCGTGGCTGGAGCCCGCCGCCTGCCTCAGGCCCGGAGGACCGGGTCGACTTCGATGATGCGTCGTAGCTCGACGATCTGGTCGCGCAGCAGCGCGGCTTTCTCGAATTCCAGGTCCCGGGCGGCGGTTTTCATCTGTGATTCGAGATCCTTGACCATCCTGGTCAGTTCGTCGCGGGGAATCTCGGCGATCATGCCAGGCCCGGCGTCCTCCGTCGAGTAGCCGGCAGCTTCTTCGGCAACGGCCTTCACGCGGTCGGTCAGGTCGCGGATTTCCTTGACGATGCCCCGCGGCTCGATGCCGTGCAGCGTATTGTGCTCCATCTGGATTTCCCGGCGCCGATACGTCTCGTCGATCGCGACCTGCATCGACCGGGTCATCTTGTCGGCGTACATGATCACCTGACCATCGACGTGCCGCGCCGCACGCCCGATATTCTGGACCAAGGCGCCAGCGGACCGGAGGTAGCCTTCCTTGTCCGCATCAAGGATAGCGACCAGCGACACCTCCGGCAGGTCGAGCCCTTCGCGGAGCAGATTGATGCCGACAACGACATCGTGGATGCCGAGGCGCAGGTCGCGCAGGATCTCGATCCGCTCGAACGTATCGATCTCGCTGTGCAGGTAATGGGTTCGAACGCCCATTTCCTTGAGGTACTCGGAGAGATCCTCGGCCATCCGCTTCGTCAACGTCGTGACCAGCACGCGCTCGTTCTTCGCGACGCGCATGTTGATCTCGGCCAGCAAGTCGTCGATCTGGCCCTTGGTTGCACGCACCGAAATGCCAGGATCGACCAGCCCGGTGGGACGAATGACCTGCTCGACCACTTTCGACGAATGCTCGTGTTCGTAGGGGCCAGGTGTCGCCGAAACGAAGATCGACTGAACGATCATGGACTCGAATTCCTCGAACCGCAGTGGCCTGTTTTCGCGCGCTGAAGGGAGGCGAAAGCCGTGCTCGACCAGCACGTCCTTACGCGATCTGTCCCCGCCGTGCATGCCGCGCACTTGCGGCAGGGTGATGTGCGACTCGTCGACGAAAAGCAGGAAATCCTGTGGGAAGTAATCGAGCAGCGTGGCGGGCTGGTCACCGAACGTGCGCTGGGAAAGATGCATCGAATAGTTCTCGATGCCAGAGCAGAAGCCGGTTTCCTGCATCATTTCCAGATCGTACATGGTGCGTTGCTTGAGCCGGGCCGCCTCGAGCACTTTGCCCTGGGACTCGAATTCCTTGAGCCGGTCTTCGAGTTCCTGCTGGATGTCGCCAATGGCCTTCCCCAGCTTTTCCGAATTGGTGACGAAGTGCCGCGCGGGGTAGATCACGATATCCGGGCGTTCCGTCAGGATTTCGCCGGTGAGTGGATCGACATCTGAAATCCGCTCGATATCGTCACCAAAGAACTCGATACGCACGGCGATCTCTTCGTAGGCCGGATAGACCTCCAGCGTATCGCCGCGCACCCGGAACGAGCCGCGGGTGAGCGTCATGTCGTTGCGGTCGTACTGAATGTCGATCAGGTGCCGGATCACGCGATCCCGGCGAATCTGCGTGCCCACGCGCAAATCGACGGTGGTGTTGGCGTACTCCTCCGGTGTCCCGAGACCGAAAATACAGGAAACCGACGCGACAATCAGCACGTCCTTGCGGGTGAGCAGGGCCCGCGTGGCGGCATGGCGGAGTTTGTCGATCTCATCGTTGATGTCCGAATCCTTCTCGATGAAGGTATCGGTCCGCGCCACGTACGCTTCCGGTTGGTAGTAGTCGTAGTAGGAGACGAAGTACTCGACCGCGTTCCTTGGGAAGAACTCCTTGAACTCGCTGTAGAGTTGGGCGGCCAGGGTTTTGTTGTGGGCGAGGATCAGCGTCGGGCGATCCACTTGCTCGATGACGTTGGCCATCGTGAACGTCTTGCCGGAACCGGTCACGCCGAGGAGGGTTTGCATTCGCTCGCCAGCGACCAGGCCCTCGGTGAGTTGCTCGATGGCGACAGGTTGGTCTCCGGTCGGCCGGAGGTCAGAGACAATTTCGAATATGGGCATGGATTCTCCGATGCGCAGTCGCGACGTGCCTGACCGCTCATTATAGGCCTATTCGTCGCGAATTGGAACATCCGTTCGCCTGCCTAAACGACCCGGTGTATCCTCATATCCGCCCTCCTCGGGCAGTGATTCACTCTCGCCGGCAGCGGGATCCACCCGAAGCGGGATCTCATCCTGGGACGCAACTGGAACCTCCTCCGGATCGACATTGCCTGCCTCGCTCTGCACATCGGCGGGCGTGACCTTTCCTCCGGAGTCGTCGATCGCGGTGGCGGCCGCGTCCTCTTCGAGAACGGTTCGCGAATTGAGCCTGGGCGTCTCCGGAAGTTGGAGCCGGTACAGTTGGGATTCGGCCAGACCGGCGCTCATGAGTTCATTGATGTGACGCACCGCCCACCGCTGGCCGGCAAAGGGTAATCGCGCGATCGCCTGGTTGATATCCCACCAGGCGCATTCCTTGAGTTCCGGGCCAAGGGTGACCGGCGCCTGGGGGCTGACATTGACGGCGAGAACCGGAGCCAGGACCACCACGTCACGGGTATCATCGAAAAACTCGTTGATGTAGTCGGCCGAGTACACCTCGCTCACGGTCAAGCCAACCAACTCCCGCACTGCCCGTTGGCCCGCCTCAATGGTGGACTCGTACCCCTGGATCTGCGTGTGAAACGACTGCCACGTGTTGCCCAACGGTACGTTCGCTCGCCGTTGGAGCAGGAGAAACTGAACCCGGGCATTGAGGCGCCGGAACACATAGACGTCCACAATGTCCGAGACGATATCCGGCATGCACAACCCTGTTCGCGGATAGGCGGCTTGACGACGTTATCGCTGACGCGACTTCCACCAGTTGCGCGCCGCGTCGATCGGCGATTGAGACTCCGGTGGCCTGGAATCGATGACCTGGCCGCGCCACATCCGGATATCCGGAGGGGCGGCGGGTGGCCGCCGGAATCGCTGCACCATGGGGAGGATCACGCACACCACCGCCGCGAGGCTGAGCAG
>JBGTNF010000259.1:0-12947 GCA_041743205.1 Thermomicrobiales bacterium
AGTTCCCGTTCATCCTCGATGACCTGCGTACGATGCCTGACGACCGGCCAGTCATTGTCGAGGGCGCCGCCCTCATGCCCCGGCTGCTGCACGGAGTCGGGATCGCGCCGTCCCGGTCGATCTGGCTCGTGCCGTCGCCTGCCTTCCAGCAGGAACACTACGCCCGCCGCGACTGGCGGCACGACGTGCTGGCGCCGTGCGCCGATCCAGACCAGGCGTGGCGCAACTGGATGGCCCGCGATATCGGCTTCGCCCGCCACATCGACGCCGAAGCCCGGCGCCTGGGCCGAACCTGCCTCATCGTCGACGGTTCCCGTTCACTCGAAGCGACCCTCGACATGGTGCGCCGCCACTTCGGCCTGGCTTGAATCGGCCTCGCGCGAAGCCGGTCCGAATCACAATGTGCGTCATCCGTGCCGTAGGGGCGGACCTGCCTCGACCGCAAACCAGATCTCCGCCGCTTGGGACTTGTCGAGGCTGTGTCCGCCCGGATGGTGGGGAACAGCATGTGTGGTCCGACACCCGTTGGACGCCAAAGAGCCGCCCCGGTGATCGGGGCGGCTCCAGCGATCGTTCCAGTTGAAACGAGGTTGCCGGACCCTACAAGCCGAACGCGGCCCTGAGTTCGGTGGCCGACACCTCGACTGCTTCGGCGGCTTTGTCCACAACTGTGGTCATGCCGTAGAACTCGTGCGTGACACCTTCGTAGAAGTGCCGGCTCACGGTCACACCAGCCGCTTCCAGCGCGTCGCCGTAGACGGTGCCCTGGCTCTGCAGCGGATCGATCTCGGCCTGGATCAGCGTCACCGGCGGGATCCCGCTGAGGTCCTCGGCGAGGAGCGGCGAGACGTACGGATTGGTGGCGTCGGCCGGATCGGCCAGGTAGTAGGAGCCGAACCACTCCAGCCCGGCGGCGCCCAACGGAATCGCATTCGCGAATTCCTGGATCGATTCAAGCGATTCGCCTTCCGGCGCAAAGGTGGCGACCGGGTAGACCAGCAACTGGTGCACCGGCAACAGGCCGCCTTCGTCGCGGGCGCGGAGGCAAACGACAGTGGCGAGGTTGCCGCCGGCGCTCTCGCCGGCAATCGCCACGCGCTCCGGATCGCCGCCCACGACGCCGGCCCCGCCCAGGAAGTACTGGGTCGCCGCGTAGGCATCATCGACCGCCGCCGGGAAGGGGGCTTCCGGTCCCTGACGATAGGCGATCGAGGCCACGATCGCGCCGGTGGCGTTGGCCAGGGCGCGGCAGGAGGCATCGTAGGTGTCGAGGTTGGCGATGACGAAGCCGCCGCCGTGGAAGAAGACGAGGACCGGCAACAGTTCTTCGGTTGGCCCGGCCGGATGATAGATGCGGGCCAGGATATCCTCGCCCTCCGGGAACGGGATCAGGATGTGCTCGATCCGTCCGACCGCTTCGATGATCGGCTCGCCGCGCTCGGCCAGCACCGCTTCGACCGCATTGCGGAACGACGGCAGGTTGCGGCCGACGAACGGCGTGACCGTGTCGAGGGGGGGTGCGTTGAAGGCCACCAGGGCGTCGAGCACTTCCTGCATCTGGGCGTCGGCCCCGCCGCCAATCACCGGCGATGCGTCAGGCGTGGCCCCCTGGGCGAAGGTGCGCAAGGTCGGCGCGGCGGCCAGTGATGCGAGCGTTGCGCCGCCTGCCGCTTGCAACGAATGACGACGGGTCAGGCTGAAGTCCGAAAGGGTGCGCTGGGACGTGCGAGATCGATTCGACATAAAGAAAACCTCCTGATTACGAAAGGATTGTCAATCAAGCGACCAGTCGCCAAAGAAGCCGCCATTAAGGCGACTTCCTTGACTCATATCGACTCCAGGTGAACGCCGGAGGTTCCCGGATCGCCCGCCACGTCGCTGCGGCGAGAGATTTCTCGACAAGCTCGAAATGACGTGCCGTTGCGAAACGCCTGGTGTATACCCGGAGTCGGTATCAGCTTGTCGAACGCTACGGCATTGGAACCTTCGACACAGCCGTTGGCGATTCTGGTTAGACGCTGGTTGGCCCGCTGGTGGACCATTCCTGCATCGCCTGGTTCCCGGGGCGATCCACGTGGACCTTGTCGTCCACCGAGGTGACCCAGGAAACCGGAATCCAGTGGTGCTGTCCCTGGTCGTCCCTGGTCAGCTTGATCGTGTCAGCCGGGTCGAGATGATCGACCGTGCCGAACTGTCCGCCTTCGGAGCAGACGACCGGCATGTGATCCTTGATATCGGCCGTGTTGACCATACTTCCAGTAGTCACAAGCACATCCTTTCAGTGTTCATTCGACGTGCGGAAGAGGAAGTTGGGCGCGCTAGTTGCTCTTCATCTTGTCGAGGGCGTCCCCTGCCTGGTCCTTGGCGTCGTCAGCCCGTTCCTTGCCCTGGTCCTGAAGGTTTTCGCCCTTCGATCGAGCCTGGTCACCGGCGGAATCCTGGGCCTTGTCCTTGCCCTGGTCCACTGCGTCGGAAGCCTTGTCTTTGAGCTTGTCCATGAGACGGGTCCCTTTCTCTACGAGCGCACAGGTTGCGGAGGGGAAAACGTCGAACCACTGGCTGCCTGCACCCTCATAAAGCTATGGGCTGCCGTCGGTCGGCGCCATCGGACCCGGCGCCTATACAGGGATTGCATACAGCCCCAAAAGGGAGCCGGGACAGGGATACGTTCGAACGACTGACGCGAATCGCCCAGCCCCAGCGTCTTCACGGACTCCCTTCGCTGGACCAGCCCGGAGGATTTCCCGTAATCCGGATGGCGACGCAGGTCGGCGCCCGGGCGTCTCCTGGCCCGGTGTCGGCGCTCTTTTCCCGCCCTCGGACCAATGCCAGAGGTCAAGGGTCCCATCCCTCGCGATCTGGTCTGGGCAGGAAGTTGCCCCGTCTCCCGCCGGCGACGACGCTTGACTCATGGGTGAGTGACGATGCTTCGGTGCGCGCAGGTGGCCTCGCTCACGGTCAAATGGAGCATGGATCGTGTTTTCGGCGTTAGGCGTCATCTCGACGCATCCAATGACCCGGTCGCCATCCTCAACCAACCGGACGGAGCATCAATACGCGGACCCCATACGGATCGAACGCTACCTCAAACGAATCGAGGTCATCCGCGCTCCATCCGTAGCCGGAATCGTGAGTGAAACGATCGTCTTGCCAGAGGTCTGCCACCTTGAGTCTGTCCAGCGCCGATCCAGTCAATGTACGATCCAGGCCGATCGTTGCGGTTACCGGGTTATTCGAGTAATTGATCAACACCAGCGTTACGTGACCGTCGTGCACCCGCGCCACGGTGAAAATCCGGTCGTCATCGGCGTGAACCGAATCGTAGTCGGCCGCACCAATCCTGATCTCTGGCACCTCATGGCGGAGCCGGTTGATGCGGCGAACCTCTGGTTCGAGCCCCGTCTCGCCGCCCACGAACGTCATGTAGACTCCGCCGATCAGGGCCCAGGTCGCCAGCAGCGCCCGCGTCGCGGGGAGTCCATATTGCTCGCGCCGCCACTTGAATCCCGGCAGCGGCCACCAGAACGTGTCGTGCGAATCGATATGGCGAGCCGTCATTGCGCCCGCGGGGAGCAGGGCTTCCTTGTCTCTCAACCAGGCCGCGAGATCGCGAGCGTGACGAACGCCAACCGGGTTGGCGTCGACCGCGTCAGGGCGCATCGCGGCATGAATGAGCCAATGCTCGTCATAGTTGTAGGTGATATCCATCGCCTGCCGGAAGAGCGTTCCCGACGGCTCGGTGTAAAGCATCGCGTCCGGCCTGAGCGCCTTCAATTGTGGCCGGAGGCGAGCGAAGTGCTCGACGCTGCCGAGTTGCTGGGCGCTCGCGCGCTTTTCCGTTGCCTTCGACCAGTTGGGAAATTCGTTGTAGGTCGGTGCATCGAAGCGAAACCCATCGATGTCGAGCCGGCGCACAAGATCGAGCGCCGCGTTGGTGAAGTACTCCTGCCACGCCAGGTTGGAAACATCGAACCCCTTTGTGTACACCCCGATGATCTCGCCATCCGAGCGGCGCACGAACCACTCCGGGTGCTCATCGACCAGCGGGTGCGTGCCGGGCGACCCTGCCGCCCAAAATGGTTCGAAGTCGAGGATGTGCCGGCTCCAGCCGACGAGATAGTCACGCTCCTCGTAGGCAGTGAACGCCGGATCGGGAACGATCTCCACACCCTCGTTCAGGCGCGCGAAGTAGGGCCCGTTACGCACCCGGTCGGCCGCGCGCCCAATGATGTCGGCATCGATCACGCCGTGCATCAGGATGTCGAGGATTACCTTCATTCCGAGCGCGTGCGCCGCCGTCACCACCGCCCGCAGGTCCGTCTCGTCGCCGTAGGACACCGTGATGTCGCCGTAGTCGTACACGTTGTAGCTCGGGAATGGCTGCCGGGGCATGATCTGCACACAGTCGAAACCCAGGCCAGCGATGCGTCCCAGGTCGTCGAGCAGGTCGCGGGCAGTCGGGTAGGGACTGTACTCGTATCCGTTCCAGAACATCGATGTCCCAATTTGCACTTCGTAAATGCTTGCTCCAGGAATCCAGCCGGCGGTATCGGCTGGCGTCGCAACGCCGAGCGTGCCAAACCACGCGTGGGCGGCTGGACGCAGTTCGTCCCAGGTGGCAGCGAAGACGTCGAGCTCGAGGCCGCCGTAGCGCAGGCTTTCATCGGCGCCGATCCGCCCGGCCAGCCCGGTGGCGACCGAGATTCGCACCGCGCCGTCGATCGCCTGGATTTGGTTGCGGGATTGTTCGGTTCGCGAAAACGGCCAGACGAGAAGCGAAACATGCTCGTCTGGCTGCTCGATCACCACTACGCCGGAGCCACTGAAACAGGCGTCGCTCAGCGTCTCCTCTCGAACGAGGTGGCGGGCCGGGATCCCGGATCGCACCGGCGAACCTGGCGCGTGTACGAGCCACCCGTCGAGGTCATCCGGCTTGAACTCGAGGTCGACGTGCAAGTCACGGAGCGTGGCCGCGGGCCGATCGCCGGTCGGCGTCAGGATCACCTGCATCTCGATCCGCGGCGCGCTGCCCCGGAAGCGGTATTCCCACGCGACGCGCCACTCGCCAGCATGGGTTTCGACCGTGAAGATCTCATCGTATCCCGCGTACTCATGCCCAGTCGCCCTGGGCGCCGGCGTGAATGCGGACAGGCCAACGGTCCCGGCGTAGGCAAGGCCAAACGGTTGGCCATCGACCTCGCTGCCTTCGGTCACCAGCGTAGCGCCCAAGCGGAGCGGCAGGCGCTCCCGCTTTCCAGGCGCCAGGTCAACCAGCATCGCGACCGCGAGACCCGTCCGTCGGTCCAGCTCTATCCCGATCCGGCCCGTCCGCTCGGCAATCACCCACGGTGACGAGTTGTACTCGTCCGGCTGGTTCCCCCGTTGCGCCGATCTGTTGGCTGCCATGTGCGTTCTCCCGCGTGTTGCACTTCCTGCGAGCGTTATCTGACACAGGCGAGCCCGGAGCGAAGCGACTCAAATGTCATTGCGCAGCGAGCATCAGCGAGTGGAGGAATCTCGGCCCCGCTGGATACGCTGGATACGCCGCAGCGGACTGCCGCGATTGCGAACTCGACAGACCTGGTCGATCAACAAGAGATTCCTCCACTCGCCTGCGGCTCGTCGCGGAATGACAATTAACCGGTTATCGCTTCGCTGCGCCGGATGCCGGCAGCTACCCCTCGCGGGAGAGCCGCATGAGGTCCTCGAACGTGCCGGTGGCGCTCACCAGGCTCTTCAGGGCATCGCGCGCCACCAGGTTCAGGTTGCGGTCGATGTCCGATCCGAAAAGCGTCAGGCCCAGTGTGAGATGAGCTTGCATCTCGGCGGTCGCCGCGTCGCTGTCGCCGCCCGCGATGGCTGTAGCGATGCGGCCGTGGAATACCAGGCCCTTGTTGGTTACCTCCGCATCGGTCAGGCTCCGAAACAGGATTTCGACGATGTAGGGTTGGATCGCCCGGAACATCACCTCCACCAGCGGATTCCCGGCGGCGCGAACGATGGCGAGATGGAACGCCAAATCCCAGGACACGCGTTCCAGCAAGGAGTTCGCCGCATCGCACGCGCGCCTGGCTCGCGTGATCGTGTCGATCTGCTGAGGCGTTGCGCGCAGGGCGGCGGACCCCGATGCGGTCGACTCGATCATGACTCGCGCCTCGATCAGGATGCGCGGCGTGACGCGGCCGTGATCGAAACTCTTGATGAGTTGCTCGACCGCATCCGACACCGTTGCCTGGCGCACGACCGATCCTCGTCCGGGAATGATGTTGATCAGGCGGCGCTCGGACAGCGTGCGCAGCGCCTCCCGCACCATCGACCGGCTCAGGCCATAGTCGTCGGCGAGTGCCCGTTCAGATGGCAGGAGCGTGCCCGGCGAAAAGTCGCCACGGCCAATCTGGCCGGCCAGAACCTCCACCAGGTCGCTGCGCGTGTAGATGGAAACGGTCGCTTCAGTCATCAGCGGCCTCGGACCAGGATCCAGTCGGAACGATTCGTGACGACAGCGAAACGCTGGCCATCGTTCACCGCTTGAGGCCGGTGAGCGCCACGCCCTCGATAATGTATCGCTGGCCGATGAGGTAGATGATCAGCACCGGGATCACGGCGATCGCCGAGGCCGCCATCATCAACGTCCAGTCGGTGACGTAGAGTCCGCGGAACTGGTTCAGCAGCAACGGGATCGTAAACTTCTCGGGGGTGCTCAGGAAGATGTTCGGGTTGAAGAAATTGTTCCATTGGGCCAGGAAGCTGAAGATCGCGAGCGCCGCCAGCGGCGCCTTGATCAACGGCATGATGATCTGCCAGTAGATGCGCCACCGGTTGGCCCCATCGAGAATCGCCGATTCTTCCAGCTCTTCGGGCAGGCCCTTGATGAACTGACGCAACAGGAAAACGCCAAAGGCGCTGAACAGGGCCGGGGGCACGATCAACGCGAGGTGCGTATCGAGCCAGCCGAGATCGCGCATGATGAGGTAGGTTGGGATGATCGTGACCTGGTGCGGAATCATCAGCGTGGCCAGGAACAGGATGAAAACGGGTTCGCGAAACGGAAAGTTGATCCGGGCGAAGGCATACCCAGCCATCGAGCAGGTCAGCAGTTGACTGGTGACCACGATCGCGGCGATGTAGAAGCTGTTCCAGTACGCCCGTCCGAACGGCAACGCGTTGAACGAATCGGGATAGTTCGACCAGACCGCGTTTTGCGGTATGAGGTTCGGCGGAATGTTGAAGACTTCGGAGTAATCCTTGAGCGACGTGCTGATCATCCACAGGAAAGGGATGATCATCGTCAGGGCGCCGGCGATCAGCACGATGTGCAGCAACGCCTCGCCGAGGTGCCGTCGGGTCCGCGCCCCACCGCTGTCCCTGGGCGTTTCCTGATCGAATGTGGGAGTGGTGGTGGCCATGATGCTGTCCCGTTTCGTGTTGACTACTGTCCACGCCCGACCAGCGGGATTCGGGTAGGGGAGGCCCTGTGGCCTCCCGAAGATCCAGGCGGCGCGGGAGGCCACACGGGGCCTCCCCTACGCAGTTGGTTCTCGACTCTCAGGCGTCGTAATGGACCCAGCGGCGCTGGCCCCAGAACTGGAACAACGTGACCACCATGATGATCGCGAAAAGGACGACCGCCGCGGAAGCGCTCAGGCCAAACGTGAAATTCATGAAGGCCAGCTCGTAGATATGGAAGACCATCGTCGTGCTGGCGTTGCCGGGCCCGCCGCTCGTCATCACGTAGATCATGTCGAAGACCTGGAACGACGCGATGATGGAAATGATCGTCACGAAAAACGTCGTCGGCGAAAGCAGCGGCAACGTGATGTTCCAGAATTGGCGCCACTTTGATGCCCCGTCGATCTGGGCCGCTTCCAGGTACGTGGCGGGAATGCCCTGGAGGCCCGCCAGGAAGATCACCATGTTGAAGCCGAGACCAGCCCAGATCGCCACCAGCGCCACGGCCGGGATGACCCAGGTCGTATCCACCAGCCAGTTGGGTGGATCGAGCGCGAACTGCTCCCGGAGATAGAGGTTGATAAGACCAAAATCACCGTTGAGCATCCACAACCAGACCATCGAGATCGCAACCGAGCTCGTGATCGTGGGCAGGAAGAAGATCGTGCGGTAAATCGACTTTCCTTTAACATGATTCAGGGCCAGGGCCACGAGCAGCGACAGCACGACGCTGCCCGGCACCGCAATCGCCGTGTAGATGACGGTGTGGACCAACGCTTCCCGAAAATCGGAATCGGCGAACTGGTCCCGGAAATTCTGGAGGCCGATGAACTCGCGCGTGCCCAGTCCATCCCATTCCATGACGCTCAGGATGAACGCGTAGACCACGGGAATCAGGGAAAACACGACCAGGCCAAGGATCTGGGGGGCGATGAAGAACACTCCCCAAAGCGCGTCGCGCCGCTGCCGGCGAGTACCCAGCGCGCCGCCCCTCGCCTTGCGTTCGACAGCTTGCCCCAGGTTCGGCTGGACGACCGGGATTGCCATGGTCACTGCTCCCCAAGGGGGGAGGCGAGTTGCCTCTCCCGTGCTCCATCCTGCAACAACCGGTGGTTTGCCGGCCCGGCGCATTATTCGTAGGGGCCGGCCCGTGTGCCGGCCCGCGCAAACGCGATGATCCGCGTTGGCGGGAGGCCACACGGAGCCTCCCCTACAAGATCGGACGAAAGCGCCGGCTAGCCGGCGTTCTCCGCGATCATCGCGTTCGCCGTCGTCGCGATCTCGTCCAGGGCGGCCTGCACGTCGCCGCCGTCGAGCCAGAGTTCCGAGAAGAGATCGTTGATCTCGGTGGAAAGACCGGGGGTGCCGGCTTCCTCGGCCAACGGGCCGTACCCGACGTTACGGGCATCGAGGAAGTACTGACGGTGTTCCGGCTGGTCGTCGTCGATGACCACTTGTTCCACGCCCTCGATCGAGGGCACGGCGTTGCCACCGGTATCGAGGCGACCTTGCTGGCCCTCCGGGGAGACGAAGTGAGTGTAGAACTCGAAGGCCTCGGTCGAGTCCTGGGCGGAGGCGTTCATCATCCAGTAGGCCACCGCGACGCCCGAGGGCTCGATCTTGTTCCCGGTATTGGTCGGGTAGGGAACGATGTCGCAATCCAGGTTCTCGTTTTCGCGGAACAGCGGCAGCCCCCAGCGGCCCAGGGAGACGAACCCCAGCTGACCGGACATGAACATCGCGTCGTCGCCCTGGCCTTCGGGCAGGCTGCCCGAGAAGAGGATTTTTTCCCCTGCGATGTTGTCCGCCAGCCATTGGAACGCTTCCATCGACTTCGGGTCTTCGTTGGCCACGAACTGGCCATCGGCGTAGATCGCGCCGCCATTGTTGGTGACCCAGCTGTAGCGCAGCGCCCACCAGTCGGCCAGCACCAGACCGCGCTTGCCCGATTCGGTGACGGCATCGAGCATCGACTGGAAGGTCTCCCAGTTCCAGTTCCCCGCCTCGTAGACATCGGCGGGCATCTCCGTGATGCCGGCTTCCTGCAGGAGCGTCTTGTTGTACCAGAGCACCAGCGGGTTGCAATCGACCGGGACGCCGAACAACCGCTCGTCGGCGGTCCGGGCCGGGCCCCACAGGTCGCCGGCAAACTGCTCGGGCTTCGACTGGCTCGCATCGCTGGCCAGCAGCTCGGTGAGATCGGCGACGACCGCATTCTTGACGAGCGTCGAAACCTGGCCATCCCCCACGTAGAACAGATCGGGCGCGGTCCCGCCGTTGAGCTGCGTGAGTTGCCGGGCGTCGTAGCCGTCGGTCGGAGTTGGGATGTACTCCACCGCGATCGCGGATTGGGACCCATTGAAATCATCGGTGAAGGACTGGAGGTTGGCCACCTCGCCGGTATTCCCCCATGACGACCAGGTGACTTCCACGCTATCCTGCGCGCCCACCAGGGGAACGCGGTAGGCGCCGAGCGAGGCCGCGCCGAGGGCAGCCCCGCCAACGAGCCGACGGCGATTGACACGGCTGGAAAGCATTCGGGAACCGGAATTTCGCTGGATCATCGTGAACTCCTCGTGATCGACGCAACACCCGAGCAATGAGCCCCACCGCATCCTTTCGCTATCGCCACTCCCTTCCAGGTAACGCAGGCGACACCGTAGCCATGGCCACGGCAAGCCCGCGGCGGCGGCAAAGCCAGGCACACCGCATCCGGGGCGTTTCAATTCCAGCAAGAACGACGGTCCTACTGGTCCAACCAGTGAATGTGGCTCATGATAGGAGCCACCCTGCACGGCGTCAAGGGTCATGTGTCAGCGAGCGCGATCATGTCGCAGTGCCGCCCGGTCAAGGGTTCCAGGACCGGGCGCGCAACGAGGCCAGGCCGGATGTCCAGCCTGGCCTCCTCGATCCGGGTCATCACGTTCCTACGGTGTGCAGCAATCGCGGTCCACGGCCGAGAGCGGGGAAGTCCGCAGGATGCGCACCTGACCGAGATCGCTGCCCAGCGGATCGTCGAAGCTGCCGTTCGGCTCGGGCAACAGCTCCACCGCCAGGGCGCTGATCGGCACGTCTTCGGGGAGGCCGGCGAGGCTCAGCGCGGCCTGGACCTCGGCGCCCGACCAGTGGGTTTCGCCTTCGGCGAAGAGCGGCGAGGTCTTGACGCGATGCTCGCGCCCATTCCGCAACCGCCGCAGGTCGATCTGGATGTTGCGCATCGTGCTTGCATCGGCTTGCATGACCCGCGCGTAGAGCACGATCCAGATCTCGGTGTTGGGCGGGATGGGCAGGACCCGGCGGAGCCCGACGTACGGGGCGGCGTACGGAGCCCGGACCCGGATTGCGCCGTCGGGTTCGGTAATGACGGAACAGGCCAGTTCCGGCGCGGGGTGCTGGATGCCCTCCAGCACGAGCGATTCGCCGAAGCGGCCCTGCGCCGTCGACCACAGCGGGTCAACGGCCGGTCCCCGGTCGTGCCCGACCCGGATTTCGTACGTGTAAAAGGAGAAGAGTTCGGGCGATCCGGGATCGGTGTTCGGCGGCAGCGGCAGCAGGAAATGACGGTCGCTGCTGGCGCTCGGCTCCAACCGCTGCATCGTCGCCAACCCGGCCAGATCCTGGACCTGGCCAGGCGTGATCACGCGCACCAGCTCCGGATCGAGTGGCACGCCATCGACCACGACCGGGTCGGCGACCGGCTCCACGCCCGGCAGCAGCATCGGGTCGGGCGTGCTCGTCAACGGCTTCACGAAGTACGCATCCCGGCGATCGGCCAGCGGCTCCCTGAATTCCAGCCACAGCCGCTTGACCCGTGAGGCGGTCGTGGCGTAGTCGGCATCGCGGTCGTAGGCGGTGAGGGCGATGCCGGCGGCCACGACTTCCGGAGCCTGCCGGGGTGGGGTGACGATTGGCAACCGGGTCGCGACCGACTGGCTGACCCCGCCGCCGCCCTCCAGCCGCAACTGCATCTTGTAGGTGACCGCCATCTCGTACGGGAACCCATCCGGACCCAGCCGCGGGGAAACGGCGTCGAGGAAGATCAGCCGCGTGAACGAGCGGTCCGGCCGCGTCGCCGCCTGGACGTTGATCGAGTTCATCAACTCGATCGTGCCAACCTCCACCGTTTCCGGCGTCGCCCCGATCGCGTCCGGCAGGGTGACTGTGCGGCTCACCACCAGCGTTGGGGAACCCGCCCCCCGCCACGTCCAGTCCCGGTCGATCACGACCTGGACGGCGTTGATCCACTGCCCCGCCAGCTCGGCGGGATCGGCGAATTCGAGGCTCGACGCATCCGGGGCCGCGTAGTGGGTCAACCCGGCGCACCCGAACGCCACCCGGTCACCGACCTGACCGACGAGCATCGAGCCATCGCTCACGAGGTCGAGCGCGGAGGCCAACCGACCGAGGAGGGCGGGGGACGGCTCGTTTTGGGCGAGGACGGACCGGACCGCTGCCCGGTCTCCCACCGGGTCGGGCCGCAGGTAGACCGAGCGCAACGAATCGGACGGAGGCAACGGCCGCAGGATATCGGCCTCGGCCAGCGCGACGGCGACGGCGTGGAAATCGATGTCCTCGACGAGGCCGAGCCGGGCTTCCTGACTTGCGAAGTAAGCCAGGTCGTTACGGCCGATGGCCCGGACTTCCAGGCGAATGTCGCGAGCGGTCGTCAGCGTGACCGGCCCCATGATCGCGCCCTCCGCCCCGAGTTGCGGCGAAATGTCGATCTCGCGGTAATCGGGGGCATCCAGCCACGCCAGCGCCAGGTCGAGCGGTTGGGTTGGATCGGCCGGGAACGGCCGCGTGGTCACGTACCACTGCACGAACCCCTCGTCATCGGCCTGGGGATCGAATTTTGGAGGGCGGACCAGGACACGCACCCGCAGGAAGGCCGTGTCCGGATCGGGGATGCCGGGCGCCCGGGCGTCGGCCGGCAAGCCGGCATCATTGGCGGCAATCTGCGCCAGCAGGGAGGTTCGCGCCGCAGCGCCGGCGGCAAATTCCGCTTCCGGATACCCGAGCTTGGGCCGCCAGAGCCGGATGCCGGGCACGGAGCCATCCGGCCCCGGCAGCACCTGGTCGACCTCGACCAGGCCCGGCGCCCGGTGGCGCTTCATCTGCAGGAACCCGATCGGCGATTCGCCCACATTGACCGGGACCGCATCATCAGCCGGTCCGCCGCCGGTCGTATCGGCGAGGCGGACCCGGAACTCGTAGCGCCGGCCGTACCGCAGTTCGACGGTTCCGGCGCCGATGGGAACCAGCGGCTCGGGCCGGCCGGGCGGCACGTTCATCAGGCGCTGCTCGTCGACCGTCGAGACCACCAGCGACCCGCCCCGCCAGTTCACGAACCAGGCCGGCAACCACACCTGCCCGCTGTGCTCGGACGGCACGACCTCGGACCAGCGCTCCTCCAGCGCCACGCCCAGATCGACCCCGACCTGGAGCGGGGCCTCCACCTTCGAGAGCGAGGTCCAGGCGCCGCCGCCTTCGGGGCGCAC
>JBGTNF010000260.1:0-4112 GCA_041743205.1 Thermomicrobiales bacterium
TGGAGCGGGAGACCGGACTCGAACCGGCGACATACTGCTTGGAAGGCAGTCACTCTACCAACTGAGTTACTCCCGCGAGAGCAGGGCCAGTATACCCCGGCCCCTGGGCAGATGCTAGGCATCGAACGAACACGCTTGACAATGCGCTCGATCAATCAGGTTGCAGCGAGCCAGCTGTCGGACGATGGGAATTGGCCGGTGCATCGCGTAGAATTGCCCGGTCAGGCCAGTTCTCGTTCACCGGCCCGATTGGGTGTGCCTCGCAAGCGGCCGCACGTCAGTGCTGGCGGCCGTCGATCGCGAGCATGACGGGCAACCGTCAGTCGCCGCCCAGTTCCAGTCGGTGAGGCGACAGCGCTCATCGGCCGCGGTCGATCCAAGTGATCGATAGTGGTTCCTGATCCCGAACCGCGCGTTCATCGCGTGACCGGAGGAGATGCGATTTCGGGCCGCCGATCCAGGCAATCGGCTGGCTTCAACGGGTCGCAAGGAACGTCCTGCAACGAGCCCGTTCACTACCAGGAGCAATCGCACGTGAATTTCACCGGACCAAAGGTGAAGAAATCCCGGGCGCTCGGCATCGCGTTGACGCCGAAGGCCCAGAAGTACATGAAGAACCGGCCATACCCACCCGGCCAGCATGGCCAGCGACGGCGACGGCGGCCTTCCGACTACGGCGTCCAGCTGCTCGAAAAGCAGCGGTTGCGCTTCCAGTACAACGTCAGCGAAAGCCAACTCTCCAAGGCGTACAAGATGGCGGCCCGGATGCCGGGCTCCACGGGCGACAACCTCGTTCAGCTCCTCGAAAGCCGGATGGACTGCCTCGTGCTGCGCGCCGGCCTCGCCCCGACGATCTACGCCGCTCGCCAGTACGTGACCCACGGCCACTTCCGCCTCAACGGCAAGAAGGCCACGATCCCGTCCCAGCGGCTCAAGCCGGGCGACATCATCACCGTCCGCGAGCGAAGCCAGAAGAGCCCAATCTTCAACGAGTTGAAGGCCAGCGGCTCGGTCGCCCCGTACATGACGGTCGACGAAGCCAGCTACTCGGCGAAGTTCGATTACCTTCCCCCGCGTGAGGAAGTCCCAATCATCTGCGCGGAGCACCTCGTGGTCGAGTTCTACAACCGGTAGTTCATCGTCTGCGCACGTGGCGACACGCAAAGGACCCGGGGGCGAATCGCTCCCGGGTCTTTTCGTTGCTCGTGCTTATCAAGTTGGTCGGGGTGAGAGGACTCGAACCTCCGACCTCAGCGTCCCAAACGCCGCGCGCTACCAGGCTGCGCCACACCCCGAAACCGGCGGTTACAACTGGACCACCGGCGGCGAGTATAGCGGGTTGCGAGAACCGACGCCAACGCGTGTTGACCAAACATTTGGCAGCGGGACGCTGGAGCTCCGCTATTTCCACCTTTCGCGTGGGAAATAGCGGAGCTCAAATGGTGATGCAGGGGCAGCTCGGAATGACACAAACGTCAATTATCTTCAGGAGCGATGACACGGTAGACGATCGTGTCGCCTGAGGTAAAGGCCACCTCCAGCGACGTCCCAACGAGCGGCTCGAAGGCTGCGATCCCGGCGGCGTTATCGGTCGATTCACAGTCACGGGATGGGTAGGCGCGTTCGATTTCGCCGACCACCACGTACTCCACACGATAGCGTTCGATGATCGCCAGCTTCGCCTGCGGATCGAGCGACGTGTAGAGGTCCCGGAGCGCCGATTCCCGCTCCGCCAGGTCCATGTCGCCTCGTTGCTGGGATTCGTGCCGTCTCCAGCCAACCACTGCGGGCAAACCGGTGTGAATCGAGACCCTCGATCCACCGCATCGGTAGGGGCCGATACTTGCTTCAGCGATCACCGGCGATCCGCTAACCTCGTCGTTGAACCACTCCACGATCTCGCGGTCCTGGTCGAACGCGAAGACTGCGCCGCCGGAACCCATCTCGCCAATCTCGCCGTATCCCATCCAGTCGAGGGCGTTGAGCGTCATTACCCGCCCGGGTTGGGCGAATTGCTGGCTGAGCCGAGCTCCGGTGGAGAAGATGGGGTACGCGAACGACGCGACGATCGCAATCGCCGATACGACGAGTGCGACCTTCGCCCACTGCCGGGAAACGGGTCCATCGAACGTCTCTCGATTTACGCTTCGACATCGCGGGAAAGAGGAGAGCGAGCGCGAAGTGGTGAGTTCAATCGTCCAGCGTCGCCGCCGGTCTTCCTCCGATGCGCCCTGGATCATCCACGCAATTAGCGCGGCGGAGACCAGGGTGAGCATGATCCAGATCCCGTTGTAGAACTTGAAGAACGTGTTCATCCGGTAGAACGCGCCGCCGGAAAGGTCATCGACGAGGTAGATCAGCTCGACCCCGGCCCCGACGAACATCGCGGCGGCGATTAGCGCCGCCACGAATCGTTCGGCCATCGGGCGTGCCATCAGCCAGATCATAGCCGCCACGAAGCCGAAGCCGAGGAACAGGGCGCAGGCCGGTTTGCCGATCGCCAGGGTCCAGACCACCGCCGCCCACGTCGCCAGCACGGCCACCGGTGTGAACCATGAGTGGAGCCGGAAATCCAGCCGGCGGTGCGCGGCAAAGAGTGTGGCGAGCATCAGCCAGCCGATGACGAGCAGCACGGTGAGGCCATCCACGTCGGCAATGGCGCCCGCCGGTTCATCGGCCGCCTGCCACCGCAGCAGCAGCGCCACGCCGAGTGCCGCCGTCAACGTCCACGGACGGCAGATCACCGGCGGGTTCGTCCAGAGCCGCGAGAGCAGGTACGACAGCCCGAAGGCGACGACCAGGAAGAAGACCCCAAGGTGCCCCTCGACGAGGACGAGTGGGCTGACCTCCCTCACTTCGGCGATCTCGCCGTAGAGGGAGACATAATTCTGGGTGAACGGCAGGACCAGCGCGTAGGCGAAGATGCCGACCCCAGCGGTCATCGACCCGGCCACGAACAGCCGGGCGACCAGCGACCGAATCGCTCGCGTCGCCAGGATCATCGTGATCGCGGTCAACGCCGCGTAGGTCGGCACGTCCCAGGCGTTGGTGACGTACAGCGTGCCCAGGGCGAGGGCGAGCAGCGCCATCGTGAGCAGCAGCGACCGCGATTCCGACGGGAAAGCGCGGGGCCGGAGGGCGACGACCGCGACGCGTCGACCATCCTGGGCGATTGCGAAACATAACCCGATGACGAGGATGGTGATTGGCAGGGCCACGACGTGGGCGTGGAGATCGGCATAGACGCCGGTGAACCACGGCAATTCGTGGATCGTGCCGGGAATGATCCGCGTCGGTTCCCAGAACCAGTAGCCAAAATCGGAAAGGGGAGGGGTCTCCTGCACGAACGAGGTGACAAGGCGGGCGGTCGCGATCAGGTTGCCGGAGAAGCTGACCAGCGCCACACCGAGCAGCCCGCCGATCCGCGCCAGCGCTTTCGACCGGGTCAGCGACAGCGAGATCGCCGAGGCGACGCAGTAGGCCGCGGTGGCAAGCAGCGCGATGATGGTCGGCTGCGCCAGGTTGAAGGCGATTTCGCTCGGGATGCCGGTCAGCTTCATCGTGAAGGCGACCAGGTACATGCCGTAGTAGTAGTAGTTGAGCAGGCCGTCGGCGTACCACGGGTCGTAGGGCGGAAAGTGCGCACTGCGGAGGATCGCGTTGATGTGCGCGAACTCCATCGGTTTCTCGCCGCCCCACGACGGATGGTAGGAATCGTGGTTGATCAGGCGGAAGACGAGGAAGAGCGCGAACACGCCCCAGAACACGAGTTCCGACGTCACGATCGACTGGTTCTGGTACCAGGGCAGGGCCGACGAGGCCCGCCGCGATCTCGACCGTCGCCGACCGGTCAGCCAGGCGCCGAGCGCCACGAGCGCCAGGGTGGCCCCACACCAGATTGCCCGGAACGCGATGACTTCGAGGCTGGCCAGCAGCCAGACCAGGTAACCAGACGTCAAGAGCGTCACCAGGCGCCCAAACGCCCAACCTTGATCCGGGAAGCGGGCGAACACCCGGCGCACCACCGGCCACATCGCGAACTGGAGGGCGACGAGCAGCACGAGCCAGACCAGGAGCGCCACCCACGAATCGCTGGTCAGCGCGGCGCTCCA
>JBGTNF010000261.1:0-4767 GCA_041743205.1 Thermomicrobiales bacterium
AACCAATCGCTCCCGGCAAACGGTGATGGCTGTAGCGGACCGGCTGGCGTAGCTTCCCTCATGGCGTGAGTTCCTTCTCGATCGTGGCAATCGGAACCTACGCCGCCTCAGCCAATTTCCACCAACCTCGCGACACGACCCATTGCGAACTCCTGTGGTTGATAGTGGGAGAGAAAGGGCGTCGGTCGAGACCTGCCGCTCAGCCAATCACGACGCCGGCGGCGATCGCCAGTGCAACCGCTGCGAGTGTGAGCGAAATCGCCAGAACGTATCGCATGCGGTTCACAGTCTGACCTTGCCTTGCCTCGACTGTCGAAAGCTCGGTGGTCATGACGCCTCCGCTTGGTTCGGTTCCCTGGAGACCCAGGCTCATCTCCACGCCGCGTCGACGCAGGATGAGATTCGCTGACCGATTACGGCTGTGGAGTGGCCGCTGGGCTGGATCGGGCGTTGCGGAGATCCCGAGCGTCGAGACCTCCGCGTTGCCGATACCGAGGTTACATCTGCGGCAGGATGACCGTGTCGATGACGTGGATGACGCCATTGTCGGTCTCGACGTCGGCCTGGATGACCGTCGCCTCGTCGACCATCACGGCACCATTGCTGGCGTCGATGGTGACCAACTCGCCCTGCACCGTCGCGACCTCCAGCTCCTGGCCGGCGATGTCCGACGACATGGTCTTGCCGGGCACCACATGGTAGGTCAGCACGGCCACCAGCTGGTCCTTGTTCTCGGGCTTGAGCAGGTCCTCGACCGTACCGGCTGGCAGCTTGGCGAACGCCTCGTCGGTCGGCGCGAACACGGTGAACGGACCCTCACCCTTGAGGGTGTCGACCAAGCCGGCGGCCTCGACCGCCGCGACCAGGGTCTTGAACGAGCCGGCGCCGACCGCTGTGTCTACGATGTCGGCCGCATTGGCCGCACCAGTCATCGTGAGTACCGGCAGCGCGATCGCTGCGGCTTTGATGTTCAGGAAACGCTGCACTGGACGTTCTCCACTTCCATTGTGTGGTCGACGGCGCGCATCGACTGATGCGCTCGCCTCGGTTGTCGATGACATTACGCCCCGGGTTCGACGAAGGATCACCGGTTTTTGAGATCTTCGCGGTTTTTTTGGCGGCCGGAATCATCCAGGGAGGGCGTTTTGTCGCAACGATTTTACGGATTACTATGATGACTTGTGACCCCCGACGGTCGGTGACCTCCTCCCGGACGTTCAGAGGTAGGTCTGCCGGGTGAACGAGGCTCGCAGCGTCTCGGCCCGTTTGCTGATGGCGCGGTGGTCCGCATGGTCCTTGCGCGCCAGGTTGTTCAGCTGCAATCGCATCCTGCGATTGCCGCCGATCTTGTCGCGGTTGCGCTCCAGGAAATTCCAGTAGAGCGTCGTGAACGGGCAGGCGCGCTCACCTATCGCCTGGCGCGGGTCGTAGCGGCAGCCCCGGCAGTAGTCACTCATGCGGGAGATGTAGTTGCCGGACGCAGCGTAGGGTTTGCTGCCGACGATGCCGCCGTCGCCGTACTGGCTCATCCCGAGGACGTTGGGCAGCGACGCCCAGTCGATGGCATCAGCGTACATCGACATGTGCCATTGGTGTACGGCGTAGGGCCGTACCCCCAGCAGCATCGCGAACAGCCCGAGCACCATGAGCCGCTGGATGTGGTGGGCATAGGCGTGCTCGATCAGTTGCCCGACCGACTGGCGGATGCAGTTCATCTCGGTCTCGCCGGTCCACATGAACGCCGGCATCGGCAGCCGGGCGTCGAGCGCGTTCAGATCCGCGTATCCCGGCATCTTCAGCCAGTAGATGCCGCGCACGTACTCCCGCCAGCCGAGGATCTGGCGCACGAAGCCCTCGACCGAGTTGAGCGGCGCCGACCCGTCCTGGTAGGCTTGGCAGGAAGCATCGATGGCCTCTCGCGGATCGAGCAGATGCAGGTTGAGGACGGCGGACAGGCGGCTGTGATAGACAAAGGGTTGCCCGGTCACCATGGCGTCCTGGTAGCGTCCGAAGCTCGCCAGCCGATGCTCGACGAAGTCAGCGAGCGCCTCCCTGGCCTGCTGTCGCGTCACCGGGTAGCCGAACGATGTGAGGCTGCCCGGTGCCTCGGGGAAGCGGCGTTCGACCATCGCCATCACCTCTCTGGTGATCGTATCCGGCGCGAACGATCGAGGCGGCCTGATCCTGCCGGGCCCCTCCTTGCCGAAGGTCTCGCGATTGTCGGCGTCGTAGTTCCAGCGGTCACCGAGCGGCCGCTCGCCGTCCATGAGGATGCCATGCCGGCGGCGCATGCCCCGATAGAAGGTCTCCATCAGGAGGCTTTTGCGGCCAGCCGCGAAGGCTTCGAACTCGTCCGGCGACGAGAGAAAGTGGCCGTCCTCACGGATCTCGAGCGGAATGTGCAGGTCCCGGGCGCCGGCTCGGATCGCTTGCTCGACCCGATGGTCGCCAGGCTTCACCAGGACCAGACCCTCTGGCGCCAGCTCGGCCACGCGCCGGGCCATCTCGGCGGCGAAGCTCCCGCGGTTGGCCTCGTCCTCAAACGCGCCGTAGTGAACACTCACCCCATGCTGGCGCAGCTCGTCGCGGAAGTGGCGCATCGCCGAGGAGAACAGCACCAGCCGTGCCTTGTGCTGCGGCACCCGGGTCGCCTCCTCCTCGACCTCCATCATCAGTACCGCGTCCCGCTCGGGATCGAAGCCGTCGAAGGCGGCCGAGCGGCGATCCAGCTGGTCGCCGAGAACGACGATCAGATGGCGGATGGGCAGTGGCGGCTCGGTCGCCGGCATCGGATGCGACTCACCGTGTCGGATGCGATCGGATGCGCATCTCCTGTCGACGTATGGGCATGGTGTCGATCAAAGCGAACAATCGCTCGGCGTCGACCAGCGCGTCGGAACGCAACTTGACGCCACCATCCTTGCCGATCAGCAGCACACCGAACTCCGCCTCCGAGGCGCCGACGCTACGGCGAAGATCGCCCGCATCGACACCATCGGTGACGACCCCGTCGACCTCGACCAGCTCGCCCACGACGCTAATCACCACCATGCCGCGCTCCTGAAGCTCCTCGCGCGAGTCGACAAGCACCTGCCGTTGGCGGCTGGCAACGGATCGGTGGTCGTTGTCGGCGACCACGACCAGGACACGGTTCTTCCAGAGATAGGCGGCCAGAGGGTTCTCATCGGCGCGCATCATGTCAGCCCAGCCTCCAATGGCGCCGCACAGGACCAGAATCATCCGCCCTTGCCGTCGGAAGTGCTCGATCACCGTGGCAACACGGACTCGATCTGGTCCCTGATAGCCGCCGAATCCGGCTCCACCTGCGACGGCCATGCGCCCGCCAGACGCCCGTCCGGAGCCACCAGATACTTGTGGAAGTTCCAGCGTGGTGCTGCCTCCGCCCCGAGAACGGCCACCACCTCGCGGAAGAAGGGATGCGCGTCTTCGCCCTTCACCACCTGCTTCTCGGTCAAGGGAAAATCAGCATCGAAATTGACCTCGCAGAACTCCTTGATCTGCTCTTCGGTCCCAGGCTCCTGCCGGCCAAAGTCGTTCGACGGCACGCCGAGCACCACCAGGCCGCGGTCACGATAGGCCTCCCACAGGTCCTGAACGGCCCCGTATTGGTGGGTGAACCCGCAACGGGAAGCAGTGTTGACGACCAGCACCGCCCAGCCGGCGAAAGTGCTCATCGGCAGGGGCTCCCCATCGATCGACACGAACCCGAACCGATGCATCGACTCCGGCGCACCCTGCGCCAAGGCGACGCTCAGGAGCCCCACCAACGCCACGGCCATGACCAACAGTCCACGCATCGACACCGCCCCTCTGCTTGCGGAACCACCCGCCTGGCATCCGGTTCGAGGACGTGTGGTTCACCCGAACAAAGATGCTACGCAGGGTCTGGTGAATTGGATCGTCGTGAAGGGGGTCCAGCAGAACCATGACAGCCGGCGCCAAGATTCTCCAGGCAACATCCACTGCAAATCGTGTGGTTCATAACCCATTGAAAAGGCGGCGGAGAGGGTTTGACGACAGCTCCTCTCCCTCCGCCAACTACCATTGGTTGTGACTTTCTCTCTGGCGGTGGCCTCTCGGCTAAACTCCCTTGAAATAAAAGGCTTTTCGGGCCCGAGCTGTTGACCTCCATACCCCGGTCTGAGGCCGTTTTCTCTCTGTTTTGGCCCGTTTTCTCTCTGGCTGTTCACTTGGCCCATTCGGTACCCACTCCGCTTTTGCCGCACCAATCAACTACTTAGCCGATCGCGGACAGGCGCCAAGTTTGTAATTCCTCTTGGATGCCCAAACGTCGCGTCTCGAAACTGCGGCCACAGCCAGATTCGGTGTGCTACTGTCCCGCTAGGCGATGGCTTGAGGGGCGAGATGCTCGACGTCGCGCGCTGGCTCGCTGAACAAGGGCTTGGCCATCATGCGGAGGTGTTCGCCGAGAACGGCATCGCGGGCGACGTTCTGCGCGATCTGACCGATACCGATCTGAAGGAGGTCGGCCTCAATCTTGGAGACCGCAAGCGGCTGCTCAAAGCGATAGCGGCCCTGACCGCCGGGTCCACCGATGGCCGGGCCGACACCGCTGAGCCAGTTGCGATGCCGGCGGTTCCTCGGGAAGCCGAGCGGCGGCAGCTGACGGTGATGTTCGTCGATCTGGTGGGCTCCACCGCGCTGGCAGCGAAACTCGATCCCGAGGACATGGGGCAGGTCATCCGCGCCTATCATGGCGCCTGCACCGAGGTGGTCGAACGCTGG
>JBGTNF010000262.1:0-2044 GCA_041743205.1 Thermomicrobiales bacterium
CGATGCCGGCGATCCCGGCCGGGCCCAGCGAGCGGTTGGAATTGAGGTCGGCGACCAGCAGGCAGGCGAGGCCCAGGATCACGGTCCCGCCCGAGGCGAGGATCGCGGGGGCCGCCTGGCGCAGCGCGACCGTCATCGCCCGGGCGGGGCTTTCGTGGACCCGCAGCTCCTCCCGGTACCGGGCGATCAGGAGCAGGGCGTAATCGGTGCCGGCCCCGAAGACGAGGATCGCCATGATCCCCACGCTCTGGCCGTTGACCGGGATGTCGAAGACGTTGGCCATCACGTAGAGCACGGCGTTGGCGAGGCGGTCGGCCAGGGCCACGGCCAGCAGCGGGATGATCCAGAGGAATGGGCTGCGGTAGGTGATCAGCAGCAGGACCGCGACCACGAGCGCCGCCGCGCCCAGCAGGCGGCCGTTGATGCCCTCGAAGACTTCGCCGAGATCGACCCCGATCCCGGCCGGGCCTGTGACCTTCGCTTCGAGCCCGTCGGGCAGGTCGGTGGAGACGATGTCCCGCAAGGTTTCGACATCGGCCGCCAGCTGCTCGTCGTCCACATCGGGAATGATCACGGTCAGGAGCGCCGCCTGGCCGTCTTCGGAGGGAGTTGGCGGGGGCGCCTGGAAGGCGGGGTTGGCGGCAGCGATCGCCGCCGCGTCGGCGTCCAGCTTCGCGAGGTCGGCGTCGGTCAGGCCGTCGTCGCGCTGGTAGACGATGACCGCCGCGATCGAATCGCCGGTGTCGAACTGATCCTGTAGCTCGACGACCCGCAGCGAATCGGACGAGCCGGGCAGGAACGCCAGGGAGCCGTTGTCCTCGACGTCGCCGATGCGGGCGGCGAGCGGAGCGGTGAGCGCGACGACCGCGATCCAGAAGACGACGACGAGCCAGCGCATCCGTTTCCCGGTGGGGATCGGCGCGAGTCGGGCCAGGAGTCGACCGGAAGGCGGGGCGTCATCCGGTTCCTGACGATCGGTTGGCGGGGATGGGCGCTGAGACAACGGGCTGCTCCTTGGATGTCGAGTCGCCGCGGATTGCTCCAGGCGTTTCGGAACGGGTTAAACGCGGCTTGCGAAAATACTGGGCGCATCTGGTAGGGGCAGAGCTTGTCTCTGCCTTTCCTGAACAACGGCAGAGCTTGTCTCTGCCACTACCAAGGAACGCTCCCTGGTCGGTCGGAACTCGTGTTACGGCTCGCCGGCTGGGCCGGGCATGGGCGCTTCGGCGTCTTCGGTCCAGGTTCCACGTTCTTTGTGCCAGGCCACGATGACGTCGGGCCAGGCGAAGGCGCCCGTCTCGATATCGTTCGCCAGCGCCCCGGCCCAGGCGATTTCGGCGTGACGCATGTGGGCGGTGTATTCCAGATTGACGCGAAACATCCGTGGCATCCTTTCCCAAAAGGCATCCCGCATCATCTGCCCGGCGCGCGCCTCGTCGGCTTCGAGGTGCGCGACCCGCAGGCGGAGCAACGCGGCGGCTTCGGACGGCATCAGGTGCGGCAGGAAGGCGACCATGACGCCGAAGTGCGGAAATTCCCGCACGGGGTTGGTGATCGCGTCCCGCACCGAATCGAGCAGCCTTGCCTCGCCATCCGGCGTGAGGGCGTAGGTGGTGCGCTCCGGGCGGCGTCCTTCGCGGCTGGCGCCAATCGCCACGATCAGGCCATCGGCCTGGAGCCGGTCGATCGTGCTGTAGAGCGACCCGCCCCGGAGCTTGATGACGGTGTCGTGCCGCCGCGCCTGCATCAGGTGCTTGATCTCATACGGGTGCATGGGCCGCTCGCACAGGAAACTGAGGATGCTCAGGGCCAACGGGGTTGGGAGTGCGGGTTTCATCATTCGCCTCCGAATAGTCGCAGCCGACTAATCGCTATGATACACCAAACCAGGGCGAGCGCCAGCGCTGGCCTGGACCGGAATGACGAGCGGATGTCGAGGATTGACGCGTCCGCGTCCGCCCCCTACCATGCGGGCAGGTTTCACGGGGACATCATCGAGACCCCACGCAGGTGCGGAGGTCGTCATGCCGGATACCGGGGCCAA
>JBGTNF010000263.1:0-3148 GCA_041743205.1 Thermomicrobiales bacterium
ATCCGTTGCGGCGCTTCGGGCCGCATCAAGATCAGGTAAGGCGCGACGAACGTCCACTCCTCATCGGTCACGTCGGACGGGTACGGTTTGCGGGGTGGTTGCGTTTCCCTCCCCCAACTCTACCAAGTTCATAACACGCTCTAGACTTCCTGAACCGGCGCCTCTCCTGCCAGTTCGAGTTCGTTGAGTCGCGCGGTGCTGGCCGGGTCACTCGGCTTGATGATCGTCATCGACACCACGGCGTCGCCTTCGCTCAACCGCATGAGCATCACACCCTGGGTTGAACGGCCACTCAACCTGATCGTTTTGGCCGCGAACTTGATGGTGATGCCCTTGTTGTTCATGAGCACCACGTCATCTTCCGGCGACGTCATGGCCGCGGCCACGATCTTGACTCCGGCCGGTTCCAGCTTCATGGTGCGAACGCCCTGACCGCCCCGGCGCTGCGTTGGATACTGGTCGAGGCTGGTGCGTTTGCCCAACCCGTGGGAAGCCACGACCAGAAGGTCACGATCCGGCGCGACCACGTCGAATCCGATCACCTTGTCCTGGGCACCGAACTTCATGCCGATCACGCCGGCGGCCGGCCGGCCCATGGGCCGGACATCGTTCTCGTCGAACTGGATAGCCTGCCCGTCGGTGCTGATGAGGACGACGCGATCGTTGCCGCTCGTCATGCGCACCCAGGCGAGTTCGTCGTGGTCGTCGAGGCTGATGGCGATCAGGCCATTCGCCCGCACGACCCGGAACTGATTGAGGTCCACCCGTTTGACCCGACCCAGCCGGGTCGTGAAGAAGAGATAGTTGGCCGCGGAATAGTCCTTGACCGGCAGCAGTGTCGTAACGGTCTCATCGGGCTGCATGCTGATGACGTTGACGATCGGGATGCCCTTGGCCGTCCGGCTGGCGTCCGGCAATTCGTGCACCTTGATCTGGTAGCACCGTCCGCGGTTGGTGAAAACAAGCAGGTAATCGTGGGTGTTGGCCGAGATCATGTGGAGCGGCACATCCTGGTCGCGCATCGTGACGCCCGTCACCCCTTTGCCACCCCGGATCTGGGTGCGGTAGGTGTCCTGCGGCAGACGCTTGACGTAGCCCTTGGTCGTCACGGTGACGAGGACATCGACCTCGGGAATGAGGTCCTCCTCCGTCATCGCGCCCGTGCCTTCCATGAAGGTCGTGCGGCGGGCATCCCCGTACTTTTCCTTGAGCTCGGCGATGTCGCTGCGGATCAGGCCCCGGATCAGTTCCGGATCGGCGAGCAGCCCTTCGAAGTAGGCGATCGATTCCAACACTTCCTTGTACTCGGCCTCGATCTTCTGGCGCTCGAGGGCGGCCAGGCGGGCGAGCCGCATGTCCAGGATGGCGTTGGCCTGGATTTCGGAGAGCGTGAACTCGGTGCGCAGGTTGCGCCGGGCGCTGTCCGTCGATCGCGAGCGGCGAATGGTGGCGATCACGGCCTCGATGTTGTCGAGCGCGATCTTGAGTCCTTCGAGCACGTGGGCCCGGCGACGGGCGCGTTCGAGGTCGAACTCGGTGCGCCGGGTGAGCACTTCCTGACGGTGCCCGATGTATTCCTGCAACGCGCGCTTGAGCGTCAGGACGCGGGGCTGGGTGCCCCTCTCGACCAGCGCCAGCATGTTGATGCCAAACGTTTGCTGCAAGGCCGAATGCTTGTAGAGGTTGAACAGGACCTTGCGCGGTTGGGCATCGCGCTTGAGCTCGATCACCATCCGCATGCCGGAACGGTCCGATTCGTCCCGGAGGTTGCTGATGCCGTCGAGCTTGCCGTCGCGCACCTGTTCCGCGATCCGTTCGAGCAGGAGCGCCTTGTTGACCTGGTAAGGCAACTCGGTGACCACGATCTGGAACCGGTTGCCGCGATCCTGCTCTTCGACGAACGCCTTGGCGCGAATGACGACCCGACCCCGCCCCGTGGCGTAAGCCGCCTGGATACCCTCGCGCCCGACGATCGTTCCGCCGGTCGGGAAATCCGGTCCGGGTACGATCTCGATCAATTGCTCCACGGTCGCGTCGGGATCGTCGAGCAACAGTACGACCGCGTCGCAGATTTCATTCAGGTTGTGCGGCGGGATATTGGTCGCCATGCCGACTGCGATGCCCGAACTGCCGTTGATGAGGAGGTTCGGGAGGCGCGCCGGCAGCACCGTCGGCTGCATCATGGTCGAGTCGTAGTTGGGGTACTCGTCGACCGTTTCCTTGTCGATGTCGGCCAGCAACTCGTCGGCAATGCCCGCCATGCGGGCTTCGGTGTAGCGCATCGCGGCGGCCTTGTCGCCGTCGACCGAACCGAAGTTGCCCTGACCATCGACCAGAGGGTAACGCAGGCTGAAACTCTGGGCCATCCGGACGAGCGTGTCGTAGGCGGCGGTGTCGCTGTGCGGGTGCCAGTTCTTGATCACCTCGCCGACGATACCGGCGCTTTTGCGGTACCGGGTGTTCGAGCGCATGCCCATCTGGTGCATGGCGTAGAGCACCCGCCGGTGGACCGGCTTGAAGCCGTCCCGTGCATCGGGCAACGCGCGTTGCACGATGACGCTCATGGCGTAATCCAGGTACGACTGCCGCATCTCCGATTCGATGCTGGCAACGCGTACCGTTCCTCTATTCGTATCCACAGTCTTTGGCTCCTGGGTCAGGGGTTGAGGCGTGAGCCCAAGAGAGAATTATACCAAATATTCCGACCTCTATGCATGGTTTTGGCTGCGCCATTCGGGGAGAAATGCCTATGGAATAGGCGTTTTGGCCGGAACCGTGACTGGCGGCAGCGGTGGTAGCGGTCCATGAGGCAGATGGCCCACAGTGACGACGCAACGCTCAATGAAAACGTGGGAGGACGGGTTGTCCTCCCACGTGATCCGGTCGCTTCATTTGCCGGTTCTGGGTCAGGTGAGGGACTTGCCACAGGTGCTGCAGAACTTGGCGCCTGGCTGGTTCTGGGCGCCGCAGTGCGGGCACTTCGTCCCGCCAAGGTCGGTTCCGCACTCGGGGCAGAACTTGGAGCCGGCCGGAATGTTGGCGCGACAGTTCGGGCACTGCATGGTGGCGTCCGTCGCGGTTTGCGCAGGCGCGGGAGCGGTCTGCGCGTCGCGCATCGCGCCAGCCATCGCCTGGCCGATGCCCAACC
>JBGTNF010000264.1:0-7583 GCA_041743205.1 Thermomicrobiales bacterium
GCCTACGCCGACATCACGACGGGCGAGTTCCGGGTCACCGAACTGGCCGGGAAAGACGCTGGCGAGGTGGTGCTGGCGGTAGGCCGGGAACTGCTGCGCCTCGACGCCGCCGAAGTGGTCGTCTCCGGCGACCTGATCGACGCCCTGCCCCTGCCGCAATCGTCCTGGGTCCCGGAGCGAACCAGTGTCAGCCGCAGCGAAGCCTGGCGCTGGCAATCGAACCGCGCCGCAGACTCGCTGCAACGGCATTTCGATGTCGAATCGCTTGACGGGTTCGGCCTGACCGGCAAGCCGCAGGCGATCCGGGCCGCCGGTGGCCTACTGCAGTACCTGGAAGAGACGCAGCTTTCCGGCCTGAAGCACATCCATTCGCTCGCGACCTACGCGATCGGCGCCTTCATGACGCTCGACGCCCAGACCCGACGCAACCTGGAGTTGTCGGAGAGCTCGCGTGGGGACAAGCGGTACAGCCTGAACTCGGTGCTGAACCAGACCCGGACGCCGATGGGCTCACGGACCCTGAACCGCTGGATCGGACAGCCCTTGCTGGAGATCGACGCCGTGAACGCCCGGCTCGACGCGGTCGAGTGGTTCGTTGGCTCGACCGAACGGCGGGCGAAAATTCGTGAATCCCTGAAGACGGTCGGGGATCTGGAACGCCTGACCAACCGGGTCGTGACCGGCAGCGCAACGCCGCGCGATCTCGGCAACCTGCGCGACAGCCTCGGTCGAATTCCCGGCATTGCATACATCGCCCAGGACCTGCCTGGCGGCGGCGCGCTGCCCGATTGCGGCTCCGTGCATGACCTGCTCACGGCCGCCCTGGTGGAAGAACCGCCAGCCATCCTTGGCCGCGGCGTGGTGTTCCAACCGGGTCACGCCTCGGAACTGGACGGGCACCAGGCGCGGGCCCGCGAGGCCCGGGAATGGATCGCCAACCTGGAGCGCACCGAGCGCCAGCGCACCGGCATCCGCACCTTGAAGGTCGGCTACAACCGGGTCTTCGGCTACTATCTGGAGATCACCGCCGCCGCCCTTGCCTCCGCCGAACGCGACCGCCTGGCACGGGGCGAATCAGGGGACGCGCTGCCGGCCGACTACATCCCGAAGCAATCGCTCGCGAACGCGACCCGCTATTTCACGCCGCAGCTCAAGGAGTACGAGACGATCGTCCTGACCGCCGAGGACACGCTGGCGTCGCTCGAAGCGGACATCTTCCACACGCTCGTTCTCTCCATCGCCGACTACGCCGGCCAGCTCCGCCAGTTGGCCGAGGCGATCGCGTTCATCGACACCACGAGCGCGCTGGCCGAGGTCGCGATCGATCGCAATTACGTGCGGCCCGTGTTGAATGAGTCCGGACGGATCGAGATCGTCGCCGGGCGCCACCCGGTGCTGGAGTCGATCCTCCCCACCGGCGACTATGTGCCCAACGGCGCCACGCTGGACGCCCATTCCGACCAGATCGTGGTGCTGACCGGGCCGAACATGGCCGGCAAGAGCAGCTGGCTGCGGCAGGTGGCCCTGATCACGCTGATGGCCCAGATCGGCTCGTACGTGCCCGCCGAAACGGCCACGATCGGCATCGTCGACCGCATCTTCACCCGGATCGGGGCCCAGGACGACATCGCGACGGGGCAGAGCACGTTCATGGTCGAGATGCTGGAAACGGCGAATATCCTCAACCACGCCACCGACCGCAGCCTGATCGTGCTGGACGAGATCGGCCGGGGCACCAGCACGTACGACGGGCTGGCGATCGCCCGGGCGATCATCGAATACATTCACAACTCGGCCCACCTCGGGTGCAAGACCCTGTTCGCCACCCACTACCACGAGCTGACCGAGCTCGCCGGGCTGCTGCCGCGGGTCCGGACGTACCGGATGGACGTGCTGGACGATGGCGAGCAGGTGGTGTTCCTGCGCCAGGTCGCGCCCGGCGGGGCGGACCGCTCCTACGGAATTCACGTGGCGCAACTAGCCGGCATCCCGCGCGGCATCATCCGCCGCGCCGAGGAAATCCTGGCCGACCTCGAACGCGACCACCCGGCCAACGATCAGCGATCCCGGCGGACCGCCATGAAGAAGCCGACGCCGGCTGCTCCGTCCAACCTGAACGGGCTGCAGCTGACGTTCTTCGACCAGCCGAACCCGGCGCTCGATCGTCTTAAGCAACTCGACATCGAGTCGATGTCGCCGCTGGAAGCGCTCAACGCCCTGTTCGAGCTGAAGCGGATGTCCAGTGACAAGCAATAGGCTTCTCCCTGTGGAACTCCTGGCAACCGCTGGAAGCCTCAGCCAGATCATCGGGGCAACAGGGTCCGTTTCGCTGCGTTCGAATTTACGACGGAGGAGGAATCTTTCGACGGAGGCTAACGGTCGTTCGCGGACGGGAGAGAATCCTCGCAGCCTGCAGGGGCAGCTCAGGAAGACGGTGCGGCAGGTGGTGGCATCCGGGCACGATACGATGGGCGGACTTCTGGGTAGCCCGATCTGTCTATCGCGCCGCGTTGCCGACGCCTCCCCAGCCGTCATTCCGACGAAGGAGGAACCCCCCGGCGCAGCCGGTACGTGTCTCGCCGGACCTCAATACCGCCTTCGGCGGGGGGTCTCTCGCAGCCCGCAGGGGCAGCTCGGGATGACGGTATTGAAGATGTCACGATGCGCTGAATGGCCTACCGAGTGGCCCGTATACGTCGATGTGTCCCAAACATCCAAAGGTTTATGCCTCAATCCTGACCTGATCGTTTGCCGAGGTGTGCGCTCGTGACGGCCACGACCACTCACGAGGTGTCGGCCGTTCAGCGCGTGTCTCTGGATCGTAAAGCGCCTGAGCGTCCGCTGGCGGACGTCCGGTGGTTCGAACGAGTCAGCGCATGGGCGCCGTCCACGCTGCTCGTTGTAGCCTCGCTGGTGATGGTCTACGCCTATCTCGGCACACCGGTGCTCGATGGCAATCGGGGTCTGACCAACCTGACCGAGTCGTTCGGCGCGCTTGAACGCGTGGCGCTCTGGCAACGGGCGCTCTGGTGGCTGCCGGGAAGCCGGGACGGCGGTCGCTTCTTCGAGCTGTCTCCGGGCGTGATTGCCTGGTCCGTCCGGTTCGCGTTCGTGGCGATGTTCGTCGCCCACGCCTGGGCCTTCTGGCTCGCCTGGCGAGGAGCGGGACGACCCTTCTGGCACTGGCTGCCGGGGCCGGTAGTGGCGCACACCGTGATGCTGCTGCTCGTGCCGACCAACGCCGATGTCTTCTTCTACGAAATGACCGGCGACCTGGCCGCCAACGGGATCAACCCGTACGCCTCGCCGTTGATGGAGTTCCCGGAAAATCCGCTCCTGGCCTACAACCACTGGGTGGAGATGACCGCCGTCTACGGCCCGGTCTGGACGGGCGTTAACAGCGCCATCATGAGCGTTACCGGGCCGGACCCGGTGCTGGCGACGGTCGTGTACAAGGTGGTGCTCGGCAGCGTGGTGATGGCGGTGGCCGCACTCGTGTACTGGTTCGTGCGGCGGTTGACAGCCAGCCCGCCTTTGGCGGTCGCGGCGTTCGTGCTAGTGGCCTGGCAACCGAACATGATCGTCGAATCGACCGGCCAGGCCCACAATGACCCGTTGATGCTGCTGTTGTCCACGGCGGGCGTGTTCCTGGCCGTGGCCGGCGGGACGCGGGCGGTGCGCGGCGGCCTGGTGCTGATCACCCTTTCGGCCCTGGTCAAGTACGTGACGTTGCCGCTGCTCGGTCTGCTCGGCTTGCTGCGGTTGGCCGACCGGCGCCGGGAGACAGGCCTGCCAGGAGTCATCCGCGCCTGGGCGCTCGACGGGCTCGCCATCGGCGCCGTGATCCTGGCATCATTTGCCCCGTTCTGGGCCGGGTTCGGCACGTTGACCGAAATGTTCCTGGAGCCGGGCCGGCTCTACACCAACCCGCTCTGGTTCAACCCGTACCTGGTGCTGGAATGGGTCTTTCCGCCCGGCGTGGCCCGCGTTTTCGCGAACGTGACGCGGATCGGCCTGCAACTGGCGGCGGTCGCTATCATCCTCTGGGTGGTGATCCGGTTCGCGAAGGCGATGTGGGGCCTGGGCGGCCAAGACGCCCAGGCAGACGATGCTGACAGCGTTCGTCCGCTGCTGGTTGGGTGGACGGTGATCCTCACGACCCTGGCGCTGCTGCCGGTCAACTCGCACCCGTGGTACTGGACGTGGCCAGTGGTGCCGATCGCCGTGCTGATCCCCTACGACGGCCGGCTGGGATCGACCACAGGGGATAAGTCAAATGCGGCCATGGTGGTTCCGCCCTGGTTCTGGGGCTACCTCGTCCTAACCGCGTTGATGACGCTGGCGTACCACACGCGGATCGTGCATCTCTGACACGAATTGCGGAAATACAGCAAACAGGTGTGATCCGTGCCCGGCCAGATCCGGGCGGACACACGAATCGACAAGACATTTGTTGCCACGATGTCGTAATCGTTCGATTCTGGTCCACCCCTACGAAATTCATGGAGCACCTATGTTGGCGAAACGCCGCTCCAATGTTGGTTATGTCGCCTCCGCCTGTCAACCTGGTCTACGACTCCAGGGTGGCCTTGACCGTGATCTCGATGTTGCCGCGGAGGGCGTTGGAGATCGGGCAGCCCTGCTCGCCTTCGGCGGCCAGCTTCTCGAAGGCCGCCTGGTCGAGCCCGGCCACCTTGCCACGCACGTTGAGGGCCGAAGACTTGACCTCGAAGCCGCCTCCCCCCACCTTCGGCCCGAACCCGACAGTGGCGTTGACGTGAACGTGGTCCGGCTTGTGGCCAGCGTTGGCGAGGACGTGCGAGAACGCCATCGCGTAGCACGAGGCGTGCGCCGCGGCGACCAGTTCTTCCGGGCTCGTCTTGCCATCGGAGGTTTCGGTCCGGGACGCCCAGGTAATCGGGGCGTTCGGGAACGCGCCGCTCGTGAACTCGACGAGTCCGCTGCCGCTCGACAGATCGCCGTTCCAGGTTGCTTCCGCGCTGCGTTCGATGTTGGCCATGATGGTGACTCCTTTTCGGGCTAATGCCCCATTTCGGTTCGTTTCCGATGCGGAGGCGGCGTCAGACGCCGCTCGTCGGAGGTGGATCGAAGTAGACGGTCTTGACCTGCGTGTAGAACTCGCGGGATGCCTTGCCCTGCTCGCGGGAGTAGGAACTCGACCCCTTGTACCCGCCGAACGGCACATGAGGTTCGGCTCCAGCCGTCTCCGAGTTGACGTGGACGATGCCGGCCTGGATCTTCTGGATGAAACTCAGGGCCCGCGAGATGTCCCGCGTGAAGAGGGAGGCCGACAACCCGAAACGCACGCTGTTGGCCACGGCGATCGCTTCGTCGACATCGTCGACCGGGATTACGGCGAGGACCGGACCGAAGAGTTCCTCCTGGCCCAGGCGCGAGTCGGACGCGACATCGACGAAGAGGGTGGGATTCACGAAGTGCCCGTTGAGCCCTTCGGTACGTCCGCCGCCGACGGCCAATGCGACCCCGCCCGCCCGAGCGGACTCGATCTCGCCGGCCACGCGATCGGCCGCCTCCCCCGAGACGAGCGGGCCGAGGTGAGTCGTGTCCAGCAGGGGATCGCCGACCTTCAAGGCGCCGACGCTGGCTGAAAGCCGCTCCACAAGCTCGCCGGCAATCCGCCGATCGACGATGGCGCGGCTGGTGGCGGTGCATTTCTGGCCGGAACTCATCATCGCGCCGTTGATGACCTGGATCACGGCGTGATCGAGATCGGCATCGGCCAGCACGATGGCGGGGTTCTTGCCGCCTAGCTCGAGCTGGACCTTGGCGCCGTGCTCGCTGGCGATCTTCTTCATTTCGTTGCCGACCGCGTCGGACCCGGTGAACGAAACCGCCACCACTCGCTCATCGGCCACCAGCGGATCGCCGACCGCGCCGCCGCTGCCGGTCACCAGGTTCAGCACACCCGGCGGCAGGCGGGCTTCGGCCAGCGCCTGGGTAAGATGCACGGCGCAGAGCGGGGTCAGACTGGCCGGCTTGAGGATGACCGTGTTGCCGAACGCCAGCGCCGGCACCAGTTTCCAGGCCGGGATCGCGATCGGGAAGTTCCACGGCGTGATGATGGCGCACACGCCGAGCGGTTCGCGCAGCGTGAAGAGCAACGTCGAGGGGTTGACCGACGAGTAGTGCTCGCCGATCGGCTGCTGGATCTCCCCGGCGAAGTAGCGCAGGATCGCCACCGCGCGGGTCGTTTCGCCGATGCCTTCCTTGAGCGTTTTGCCTTCCTCGCGGGCCAGGTCGCGGCCGATCTCCGGAATCCGGCTGGCCAGGATTTCCGACGCCTTGTACAGGATGTTGGCCCGGGCGATGGCCGAGGTGCCGGCCCAGCCAGCGAAGGCTTCGTCGGCCGCGGCCACGGCGCGCGACACATCGTCAGCGGCGCTGGCCGGGAAGTGGCCGATCAGTTCGTCAGGATTGGATGGACTTCGGTTTTCACTGGTTTCGCCGGACGCGGCAGCCGACCAGGTTCCGCCAATGTAATTGCCGTAGACAGCCACGCCGTCCCGGTGCTCGAGTATGGGCCCAACGGTCACGAGTGCGTTCTCCTTGCGGGCTCGTAAGCGACGCCCGTCGATCGATTGTCGCACGGAATACACGGCAGCGGGCTGCCTTACCGAGGGTTCCATTAACGTTGATTGGTACTACCCACCACGGGCGGAGACAAGCTCCGCAACCCTACGAAACGTGCTTTCAATCCTACCTGGCGCCAGCGTCACGCGCCTTCGCCAAGCGTGATCTGAAAAAGACCATCGTCCGTTTCGTAGACGACCAGGTTGCCGTCGCCGGCGACGGTGATCGCGTTCACCCGGCCGGCCGTGCCGTCGATCTGAACCCAATCCTTGCCCTCGCCGGGGTCGAAATAGAGACCGTCGGTCGAGCCTGCGATGACCCCACCCGAATCAACGGGCAGCAGCGCGGCGGCGAAGAGTCCGTAAACGTTGGGGAGCATGTCCTGCGGCAACCCGTCCAACAGCGGGTCGCGATCGAGCGTGACGTCTTCGAGCCCGGTTCGCGTCCGTTCCCAGGTGGCGCCGGCATCGGTCGAGGTCCAGACGCCATCCATCACCGCCAGCACGTACGTGTCGTCACGTCCAGCGAGACCAGCAGTCGCGTAGTAGGCGCGAAGTTCTTCCGACACCACGGGAGCCGCCGGATCGGCCAGGTCGATCGAGCGCAGGGACGATGTACCGCCCTCGCCGGTCAGGCCGACGAGCACGACCGGGCCTCCGTCATCGGTCTGCGGAACCTCGGCGAACGAGGTAATTTCCCAGCCCGGCTCGATGCCGTCCACGATCGACCAGGTGAGCCCGCCGTCCAGCGACAGCTGCAACCCGGTGCAGGAGCTGGCCAGGGCCACGCCGTCGTCGGGCCAGATCGCCAGCGGCCGGAGATCGGTCACGCCGGAGACGGGTTGCCACGTGGCTCCCGCGTCGTCCGATCGCTGGAGGTCGAACGACGCGCCGCCACGCAGGCAGGGCGCGTGATCGCCGGCCAGCAGGATCTGCTCGTCTCCACCGGACCGCACGAGGCGCCCGGCGGGC
>JBGTNF010000265.1:0-6078 GCA_041743205.1 Thermomicrobiales bacterium
GTGTTCGATCGTGTCGAGACCGACCGTTGGGGCGGCGGGAAGCGCCAACATGGAAGCCCATCCTTCGTACGTACGCGGGAACGATCTCACCTAGTGTACGCACGAAGAATTAGTTGGTACAGATGGACCGCTAGCCCTCCCCTACAAGGATCGTCAGCGATTTGTGCAACCGCATCGAATGGGGGTCCCTGGAAGCATGCGTAGCACCACCCGGCTGATGAAGATGCACGCCGTGCTGTACGTGATGATGATTCCAGTCATCGCGTACTTCGCCGTCTTCGTCTACTACCCGCTGTACGAAGGCGTCATCTCCAGCTTCCAGGAGTTCAACCTGCTTGGAAGCCGGCCCTTCGTCGGCTGGGACAACTACACCGAGGTGCTGGGCGATGGGCGGTTCTGGCAGGTGCTGCGCAACACGCTCATCATCGGCGGCGGCATCCTCGTCGTCGGGTTCCTGCCGCCAATCATCATCGCCGTCTCGCTCAGCGAGCTGAGCCGGGTACTGTTCAGGAAGACCGCCCAAACCATCGTCTACCTGCCACACCTCTTTTCGTGGGTCGTCATCGGCGGGATGTGGATCTACCTGCTCTCGCCGCGCGGGGGGCTCGTCAACGAGCTGCTGGCGCTGTTCGACATCGGCCCGGTCCGGTTCCTGACCAACACCACCTGGGCTCGGGCAATGATGATCGTGCTGCCGATCTGGAAGGACATGGGCTACGCCGCGATCATCTACCTGGCCTCGATCACCACGATCAGCCCGTCGCTCTACGAGGCGGCGCGGATCGACGGGGCCAGCCGGTTCCAGCAAATCCGCCAGATCACGATCCCGCTGCTGAAGCCGACGATGGCGGTGGTGCTGATGCTCAACGTGCTCGGGCTGCTGCGCATCTTCGACCAGATCTACGTGATGCAGAATGACGTGGTCCGGCGCAGGACCGACGTGTTGATGACCTACGTCTATGACAAGGGCATCCTGCAGTACGAGATCGGCTACGCCAGCGCCGTCTCGGTCATGGTGCTCGTCGCCACGCTGGCGCTGACGGCGATCGTCTGGCGCGCAACCGGGTTCGGCAGGGAGAACTGAGGTGGCGATGGAAACCGGCAAACCAGGCCGCCAGTTCGACCCCGTGCCGTCCGGCGGCAACGAGCGGCTGTTCACGGTGGTCAACGCCACGCTCATGGCCCTGCTCGTTCTGGTCATGGCCGTGCCCTTCATCAACGTGCTGGCGGTGGCGTTTTCCTCGGACCTCTCGTCGCTGGAGCTGGGGATCAAGCTCTGGCCCTCGGCCTGGAGCGTGGAGGGATTCCGCACGGTCTGGATCAACGTGGGGCTGCAGCGGGCGTTCATCAACAGCGTGATCGTGACCTCGATCGGCACGGTGTTGCACGTCGCGCTCGCCGCGTTCGCCGGCTACGTGCTGATCCAGCGCAACCTGCCCGGCAAGAAACTGATGATCGGCCTGATCCTGGCGACGATGGCGATCCCGGGCGAGCTGATCATGATCCCGCTCTTCATCGTGAACCAGAACCTCGGGCTCTTGAACACCCTGGCGGCCCTCGTCTTTTCCGGCCTCGTTTCCGGGTTCAGCATCCTGCTCATCCGCAACTACTTCCAGTCCGTGCCCTACGACCTGTGGGAGTCGGCCAAGATCGATGGCGCGGGGGATTTCTTCATCTTCCGCACCATCTACCTGCCGCTGTCGCAGGCCGGGCTGGCGACGATCGCCCTTTTCGAACTGGTCTCCCGCTGGAACCAGTTCCTGCCGGTCATCCTCTATATCAGCGACAGCAGCAAGTACACGCTGCAAGTGACGTTGCAGGCGCTGGTGACCGAAAGCATCGGGACCTCGGGAACCTCGATGATCACCCCGAACGTGCGAATGGCCGGGATCGTGATCGCCATCCTGCCGCTCGTCGCGCTCTACCCGTTCATGCAACGCTACTTCGTCAAGGGCATCACGCTGGGGTCGGTCAAGGAGTAGTCACCGTCCAGACCGGGCGCCGGGCCCCGGGCCCGGTCTGGACGGTGACGTCGAATTCAGCCCTGCTCCCTTGATGCGCTCATGGCCATCTGTTCCTCGCCGGGCGTCCGCGGAATGACCGGTTCACGCTGCCGCGTGCTCCGGAACAGGTGCGCATGCCGGCTGCGCAGGGACTGCGCGTGATAGATCACCAGCCGGCTCACCTCCTCAGGATCCCGGCGCTTCACCGCGTCGAGGATATCCTGATGTTCTCGATTGGAGATCGACATCTCATCGGCGGTCAGGAGGTTTCGATCGCCCAGGCTCAGGAGGAAGAGGTCGGTCTGCTCCTCGTTCCTGAGCACGAACTGGGCAAGCGGCAGGTTCCCGGCGGCGACTCCCATCCAGCGGTGGAACTCCCGCCCGGACCGGAGGGACGCCTGGATATCCACATCGCGCACCGCCCGGGTCCCGAGGTCGATCGCGCGCTGGATGTCCACGAGATGGTCAGGGGTGGCGTACACCGCCGCGCGACGTGCCAGTTGTGGTTCGACGAGTTCGTTGGCCACGAACATCTCGATGAATTCTTCGCGGCTCAACTCACGAATCACGAGCCCTGTGCCGGGCTGATGGGCGATGAGACCCTCGTGCTCGAGCAGGGCGAGCGCTTCCCTGACCGGGGTGCGGCTCATCCCCAGCGCGGCGGCTATTTTCACTTCAACGAGTGGTTCACCCGCCGCAATGCTTCCACCGAGGATGGCGTCCTTGATGGCGGCAAAAGCGGCTTCACGAAATCGTGGTCCGCGCTGGGCACTTATTGTGTTGAAAATCTCGTTCACGTCAGGCACCACGTCTGTTTGTTCGACTCCCCATCCCATGCTGGACCTTATGGTACCGCAAGCCCTCCAAATGTATACCTGCATACAGTCAAACGGTCACCCTTACGGCACGCGTGGCGGCCTGGCGGTTGACATGGCGTGAAGAGGCCCATATAGTGCGTTCAACGAACCGCTTGGGACCCAGATTAGTCAGAATCCGGCAGTCGCGTGTATACATGAATACACCGAAGGCGGGACAGCGCAGGAAGGCGAGCACATGAACGTCTCACCCATGACACGGCGCAGGGCAATTCAAGCTGGAACGCTCGCCACCGGAGCAGTCCTGCTACCCGGCATTCGCGCAGCTGGCGCCCAGGAGAATGTCCAGATCACGTTCTGGAACAGCACGCTTCCGATCGAAGACCCAAACGACCTGACAAAACCCCTTGAGGATTTCTACGTCTACCAGGCGATCGCGCGGTTCGAGGTAGCCAACTCCGGCATCACCGTCGCGCTGGAAACCTTCCCAGGCGGCGAGGATTTGTTCACGAAATACCGCACTGCCAGTGTCGCCCAGAACGGTCCCAGCGTGATGGGCATCTGGTCCGGCACCTACATGCTTCAGTTCCAGGAATTCCTCGAGCCCATAGGCCCGCACTTCACCGACGAGGAACGCGCCCAGCTCACGGGCTGGGAGGCCGTCACACCGGATTTCGATCCGGACTCGCCAGACATCTACGGGGTACCTGCCGGGCAGGACGGCGTCACGGCATTCTTCTACAACAAGCGACTGCTCGGCGAGGCCGGGCTCGATCCGGAACAGGACTGGCCCACCGATATCGATGGCTTCTTCAGCTATCTGGAAACGATCGCCAGCTCCGGTGTCACGCCACTGGCGCTTGAAGAGTACGCGATCGTCTGGCAAGTGTTGATGTACTGGATCGGCCAGACCATCGGTGGCGCCCCTGGCATCAACGAGCTCGTAACCGGCGAACGTAACTTCAGCGACCCGGACGTCCTGAACGTCATCGAGCGCTGGCAGGGACTCTACGACTACACCGTGCCCGGCGCCGAGACGATGACCGGCAGCGAAACCGGCCCGCTCTTCACCGGCGAAGAGGCGGCAATGACGACCGGGCTCTTCGGCAGCATCGACAACATGCGCGAGGTCTTCGGCGAAGATCTTGGCATGGTCAAGCTCCCGAATTTCGCCGCCGACGCGCCCCTGGTCGATGGCGGGATCGGGGGACCCGGTGTCGCCTACATCGTGTCGAACTACGACCCGAATATCGACTCGGCCGTCACCTTCGTGAAATTCCTCGCGAGCCCGGCCGAACTTGAGCTGCGGGCCCAATCCGGCGAGGGCCAGCTTGCCAACCTCGCCGAATTCGACGCGGCCTCCGTCTATGACGATCCGTTCAAGATCGCGCAGCAGGAATGGACGAACGAGCCCAGCACGATCTTCTGGCCAGACAATATTTTCCCGGCAGAACTGACCAGCGAAATCAAGGCACAGTCACAGCTCGCCTGGACCAGTGAAATCACGGCCGAAGAGTTTGCGGCACGCATCGACGCCAGGCGAGACGAGGTGCTGGCGCAATAGCGGGCGATGTGAAAGGCATCCTGGCGGGGTCGGCCGATGGGAGGACCCCGCTTCCATCGTCATTGGGCAAGGGCAACGATGACCGCAGATGAAACCCGGACACCGCGATCGGCACAACCCAGGGCCGGTTCGTCGGCCACAATGGTGCTCCCTGCCTCGAGCGTCGGCGGCCGGGGCGCCAACCTGCGCAGACGCGAGGCAATGACCGGTGTCCTCTCGATGGCGCCAGCCTTCCTGCTCGTCGGCGTGGTCATCTGGTATCCAGTCGCACAGACGTTCCGCTACAGCTTCACCGACTGGGACGGTGTCCGGGCATCCTGGATCGGTCTCGACAATTACATCGATATCTTCTCCGGCGCCGACTTCTGGATCCCGCTCCGCAACAACGCGATCTTCGTGCTGGCGATTCCGGGCATCCTCATCCTGTCGATGGTAATCTCGGTGCTCCTCTACGAGCAGGTTCACGGCTGGAAATTCTTCCGCTCGGTCTACTATCTGCCGACCATCCTCTCGGCCGCCGTCGTCGGCATGCTGATGCGGATCATGTTTTCCGGCCGTGGGGCGGTGAACACAATGCTCGAATCGGTCGGGCTCGGCGCCCTGGCGCAGGACTGGCTGGGTTCCGCGCCCACCGCCTTCATCATCCTCATCTTCGCGTTCTACTGGCAAACTCTGGGGCAGGGCGTCCTGATCTTCCTGGCTGGCCTGAGCGCGATCCCCGGCGACATCCTTGAAGCCGCCCAACTCGATGGCGCCAGCTGGTGGCAAAGGCTCCGGCAAATCATCATGCCGATGATGGTTCCGGCCATCGCCTATTTCGCGGTCGTCAACGCGATCTGGGCCTTCGTCGGGGTCTTCGCGCTCGTCTACACCGTGACCGGAGGCGGACCCGGCTACAGCACTACTCCGCTCGACCTGATGATCTACCAACAGTCCTTTCAGTTCGGCAACATGGGCTACGCCTCGGCCATGTCCGTCCTGCTGTTCGGGCTGGTATTGGCCATTTCCGCGGTCCAGTTGCGGGTATTCGACCGGCTGACGAATGAGTAAGCGCTTCGGCGTGAAGGCGATCAGCCCGCCAAAGATCGGGGTCTTCATCGTCCTGGCCATGTTCTCGGTGCTGGCGCTCGCTCCAATTGCCTTCATGGCCATCGGCAGCCTGAAGCAGTCGTCCGAATTCCTCCGCGATCCGCTGGCCCTGCCGCGCGACTGGACCTTCCTCGACAACTACCGCGCCATCTGGATCCGGTTCGACATCCTGCGGCTCTTCCTCAATACGGTTACCTACATCGCCCTCTCGTCCGCGATCTCACTGGCCGTCTCGATTCCCGCCTCCTTCGCGATCGCCAAGCTCGATTTCCCCTTCCGCAACCTGTTGCGCCTGATGCTCATCGGCACCCTGATCATTCCCGTCATCACCTACATCGTGCCCAGCTATGTGATCATGGCGAACTGGGGATTTGCCGGGAACTACAAGTCCGTCGTCCTGCTCTGGAGCGCGACCAGCGTTCCGGGCAATGTCTTCCTGCTGAGCTCGCTGATGCGCGGCATTCCCAACGACATCCTCGAATCGGCCAGGATCGATGGCGCCGGGTATTTTCAAACCCTTGGGCGAATCGTGATCCCGCTCAGCCTGCCTGGTCTCATCACGATCTCGATCTTCAACGTCACCGGCTGGTGGAACGATCTGCTCGTA
>JBGTNF010000266.1:0-7709 GCA_041743205.1 Thermomicrobiales bacterium
GGCCCAACCCGCCAAGGTCCGTTTCTCGATCGTTGACGCCGTGGGATAGAGGGCGGTCACGTCGGAACTTTGGTATCCTCATCGAGACCAGTTGCCTGACTCCCAGACAATTCTTGCGCAACGGCCACCCCCGACGGGGTACAGTACACGATGTACACAGGAAAGGATTGCGCCGTGATCGCCGATATCCTCAAGGACACGGAATCGCGCATGCGCAAGGCGATGGACGCCTTGCACAACAACCTCGAATCGGTCCGCACCGGCCGCGCCTCGCCGACACTGGTGGAGCGCATCCATGTCGATTATTACGGAACGTCGACGCCGTTGAACCAGCTCGCGGGCATCTCTGTTCCGGAGTCGCGCCTGATCGTGATCCAGCCCTGGGACCGAGGCAGCATCGGCCCGATCGAAAAAGCGATCATGCAATCCGGTCTTGGCCTCAACCCCAACAACGACGGCCAGGTAATCCGGATCAATATCCCGATGCTCACCGAGGACCGCCGGAAGCAGATGGTCAAGGTCGTTCACGGTACGACCGAGGAAAGCAAGGTAGCCGTCCGCAACATCCGCCGCGATGCGCTCTCCCAGGCCAAGGATCTCGCCAACAAGAAGGAATTGTCGGAAGACGACGAGCGGCGAGGTGGACAGGAAGTCGAAACCCTGACCAAAAAGTACGTCGACGAGGCGGAGCGGATCGGCAAGGCCAAGGAGCAGGAAGTTCTCGAGGTCTAGCCATGTCCGACGACGCCCATCACTCCCAGCCATCCCACCTAACCCATGCGACCGGTCACGCGCTCCAGGCGGAGTCGTCGATTGCGGCTGGGCGCATTCCCGGTCACGTCGCCATCATCATGGATGGGAACGGCCGGTGGGCGGCGCAGCGCGGGCTCGACCGCATCCAGGGGCATGAACGCGGCACGGACAATATCCGCCGCATCACCCACGCCGCCGGCCAGCTGGGCGTCAAGCATCTCACCTTGTGGGCGTTCTCGACGGAGAACTGGTCGCGGCCGGCCGAGGAGGTGCAGGGCATCCTGCGCATCCTGGCCCACGCGATCGACAGCGAAACCGAAGAACTGCATCGCCAGGGCGCGCGCCTGCGACACATCGGCGAGCTGGACGCGCTGGAACCGACGCTCCGGCAATCGGTGCTTGACGCGATCGAGCTGACGCGGGACAACTCGGCGATCACGCTCACGCTCGCCTTCAACTACGGTGGGCGGCGCGAAATCGTCCACGCCGCGCAAGCCATCGTGCGCGATGGGCTTCGACCGGAGGACATCACGGAAGAGGCGATTCGCGAACGCCTCTACGCGCCGGACCTGCCCGAAGCCGACCTCATCATCCGCACATCTGGCGAGTACCGGATGAGCAACTTCCTGCTCTGGCAAGGCGCCTACGCCGAGTTTTACTTTTCGCCAAAACTGTGGCCCGATTTCGGCGCCGAAGATCTCGTTCAGGCGATCGAGGATTACGGCCGCCGGGAACGCCGGTTCGGCGCCATCTCATCTTCGAGCTCGGGAACCTAGGCGCCCCGGGTGCGCCTGCGAACGTTGTCGTCGATCGGCGTCATCCTGGTCGGGCTCGTGCCCGCCCTGCTGGGCGGTTGGACATTTGCGATCGTGTTTACGACGATCGCCGTGGTGGCATACCGGGAAGCGGCGAAGATCGTGCTCCCCGGCCCTTCACTTCTGCAACAAATCGGCACTTCGCTGGTTGTACTGGCAGGCGTCCTGGCGGCAACCGGAGCCGGGCCAACCGGCTTTTCCCTGCTCTGCGCGTTGGCGGTCGGCGTCCCGCTGGCGGGGGCCATCGCTGTGCACCAGGGGCAGGCGATCGAACACTCGAGCGCGACGACCGCGGTCACGCTCTACCTCGCGCTGCCGGCGTACGCGGCGATCGACTTGCGAAGTGCCGAGGCCTATCCCGCCGGCGAGTGGCTTCGCGATGTGGCCGGCGTGCTGCCTGGCGTTTCGGCGGCCACCGGCGGTGGGCTGGCCTGGTTCCTGCTCGCGCTGTTCGTCACCTGGCTGTCCGACACCTTCGCTTACCTCGTCGGCAAAACCTGGGGCCGCCACAAGCTGATCCCCCGGGTCAGTCCCAACAAGACGGTCGAAGGCGCGATCGGCGGTTTGGCGGCGGCGGCATTGACCGCCGCCATTTGCGATGCCTGGTTCGGGATGGACATTGGGGTTGGGCTGGCAATCGTGATCGGCCTCGTTCTGGGCGCCGTTGGGCAGCTCGGCGATCTCTCGGAATCGATGCTCAAGCGCTCGCGTGGCGTGAAGGACAGCAGTGACCTGATTCCAGGGCACGGCGGCATGCTCGACCGGATCGACGCCCTGATCTTCGTGCTCGTCACTGCCTGGTTGATTGCCCCCCTCGTCTCATAGACCGTATGGTCAATCGCCCTTGCTTATCGTCACTTGTCGTCATATCCCGTCCTTGCTCGCGATCAGGAGTGACCCGTGGCCCGTATCGGCATCGCCATCCTCGGTTCGACTGGGTCGATCGGCACCCAAACCCTCGAGGTCATCGTCCAGCTCCGCGAGCATTTCACGGTGGTCTCGCTGGCCGCCCGCACCAACATCGATCTCTTGACCCGGCAGGTCGCGGCGTTCGATCCCCAAATCGTGGTGGCGCGAACCGACCAGGCCACCATCGGTGGGAAGCGCGTACTGCCGACCCCGGACGGATTGATCGAGGCCGTCACGCATCCGGATGTCGACATTGTGGTCGCGGCGACATCCGGGCACGACGCGATCCGCGCCACCTGGGCGGCGATCGAAGCCGGCAAGACGATCGCCATCGCCAACAAGGAAACGATCGTTTGCGCCGGGGACCTCATCATGCCGCTCGCCGCCAGGCACGGCGTCGAGATCCGGCCGGTCGACAGCGAACACAGCGCGGTCTGGCAGTGCCTCCAGACCGCGCAGCAACGCGACCTGGCGCGACTGATCCTGACGGCCTCGGGAGGACCGTTTCTCCGCACGCCGGTTGACGAACTGGCCAATGTGACGGTCGAAAAGGCGCTGGCTCACCCGAACTGGTGCATGGGCAGCAAGATCACGATCGATTCTGCCACGCTGATGAACAAGGGTCTCGAAGTGATCGAAGCCCATCATCTCTTCGGCGTGCCCTATCATCAGATCGAGGTCGTCATCCATCGCGAACAGATCGTGCATTCGATGGTCGAGTGGAACGATCGCACGACCATCGCGCAGTTGAGTTTCCCGGACATGAAGCTTCCAATCCAGTTTGCGCTTACCTATCCGAGGCGTTTGGTGGGTCCCTGCGCACCGCTGGACTTCAAACGCCTGTCGCAGATGTCGTTCGAGGAACTCGATCCGGGGCAATTCCCGGCCTTTGGTCTGGCCCGTGACGCGGGCTTGCAAGGTCGAACCTATCCCACGGTGTTGAGCACCGCTGACGAAGTGGCGGTTGGCGCATTCCTTGACGGGAAGATAGGTTTCAACGACATCGCGGCCATCGTGGAAAGCGCGTTATCAGCCCACGAACCAAACGATGTCACGGACCTAGATGTCATTTTCGCCGCCGATCGTTGGGCGCGGGAGCACACCGATGCGTCGATCGCCCAGGTAGCGGCGCGCCGATAGGCAGTCGCCGGTGGCGTGATCCATCACGCGGATGATGGTCTGGATCGATGTTCCTCAAGCCAATCTCGTAGTTCACGTTGCGGGAGATCGAGCGCCAGGGTCACCGCAACAATCCGTTGCGGAAGGGTGTTGACCAGTTCCGCTGCGCAGGCGTTGAGCGTGGCGCTGGTGGTGCGCACATCGTCGACCAGCAGGTAGCGCGTTCCGGGAGCGGGGACCCAGCCCGGATGCAGGTCGAAGGCGCTCTCGAGATTGGACTGGCGCTCTTCACGAGACAGCCTGACCTGAGACACGGTGTCTCGATTGCGGATCAGGATTGGACGAACCGGGAGATCGAGTCGCAGGCCGATCTCCTCGGCCAGCAACCGCGCCTGATCGTAGCCCCGTCGCCGCAGTTTGTCGGCGTGGAGCGGGACGGGGACGATGACGTCGAACGCTCCGACCCCATCCAGCATCGGCATCATCAACCCGGCAAGGTGACCGGCCCGGCTCCATTCATCATCGTATTTGTACCGGCGAACGGCGTTGGCAACCCACCCTGTGTAGGGGTACGCCGAGCGGGCAAACTCGATCGACCGATCCAATTGGGTACAGGTCCGGCACCGCATCTGGGTCGGAGCGCCGCAGCGGAAGCAGACGCCCCGGTCGAGCCGTGGCGCCGAGGCTTCGCATGAACCGCACAACCAGGTACCCCGCGCCCCGCATCCGGCGCAGGTCTTTGGATAGATCGATTCAACGAGACCGGAACGAATTCGCGACCATAATGGCATGATGAACATATCACCGGCTGGTTGAACGACGCCGCGTCACGAACGATGGGGAGGATGCCTGTGACACAGTTTACCGAAACGGACGCTCCGGTCCTGTTGTACGGCATCGGCGCCACACCCGGCATCGTCAGCGTCGAACCGTCGGGGCACGACGAGTTCCTGATCTACCAGCGCACGGCGGACGGAGCGACCAGTTGGACCACGGAACACCAGGCCCCCTGGGCTATCGTTCGGCCGGGCTCCGCGCTGGCCACGGCGCGTAACGTGACCACGGAATCACTCGCCGGTCAGCTTCCGCTTTCGACCCGGGTGAGCTTTCGCAACCGGGGGGATTTCCGCGATGCTGTGACCAACGTTGCCAACGACGATTTCTCGGTGCTGGCGATCAAATCGCCGATCACCCAATATCTCGTCGGCACTGGCAACACCATGTTCAAGGACATGGCTTTCGGCGATCTGCGCCGTTTGCAACTGGACATCGAAACGCTCGGGCTCGATCCGGGCGAGCCCGAGGCGGAAGTCATCATGATCGCCCTGCGGCAGGGCGATCAGGAAGACGTGCTGGTCCAGGAAACCACCGAAGCCGAATTGCTCGAACGGTTGGTCGAAGCCATCCAGCGGCTCGATCCGGACGTGATCGAGGGCCACAATATCTTCCTGTTCGACCTGCCGTATCTCATCGAACGCGCCCGTCGTTCAGGGGTCACGCTTGCCTTCGGACGCGACGGAACGCCACCGGCCGTCGCTCAGTTCCGGAGCAACTTCCGGGTCGGCCCCGTATCCCTACCCTACACCTCGGTTCATGTTCGGGGCCGCCACATCGTGGACACATATCAGCAAATCCAGCGCTGGGATGTTCAGGGCCGGCTCTCCAGTTATGGTCTCAAAAGCATTATGCGTGAACTCGGGCTGGAACGAGACGATCGTGTCCATGTCGAGGGTCAACAGATCGCGAACATGTGGCGTGCCGGCGAACGCTCGCGCGACCAACTGGCACGCTACGCCCTGGACGATGTGCGGGATGTCGAGCGCTTGTCCGGCATCACCCTGCCCTCCGAGTTCTACCAAACGCAGATCGTGCCCATGGCGCTGCAAACGGCTACCACCGCCGGCATGGGCACCAAAATCGACCACCTGATGCTGAGGGCGTATTTACAATCTGGCCAGAGCGTACCGATGCCTCAACCGTCACGACCTTTCGTCGGCGCCCACATGGAGCTGATCCAGACTGGATCGTTCGGTCCTGTCGTCAAGGCTGATGTCGAAAGTCTTTACCCGTCGATCATGCTGGAGAACCGGATCACGTCTCGCAACGATGTTCTCGGCGCGTTTCCGCTGCTGCTACGCGACCTGACCGCACGCCGGATCGACGCCAAGCGGAACGCGGCGCGAACGTTGGGCGCCGAGCACGCGTTATGGGACGGACTTCAGGGTACGTTCAAGGTCCTGATCAATTCGTTCTTCGGCTATCTGGGATTCGGGCGTGGCCGCTTCAACGACTTCGACGCCGCCGAACGGGTGACGATGGAAGGCCAACGTCTCATCCAGATCGTGGTCACGCGTTTGCGGGAGGAAGGCGCCGAGCCGATCGAGGTCGATACCGATGGCGTCTTCTTCACGCCTCCGGCCACGGTTGCCGATTACGACGGGGAGGAAGCGTTCATCCGGCTCATCTCGGAGTCTTTGCCGGGCAGGATTCGACTGGCGCACGATGGCCGATACGAGCGGATGCTCTCGCTGAAACTCAAGAATTACGCGCTGCTTTCGCATGATGGCGCGATGACGATGAAAGGGAGTGCGCTCCGGAGCCGGCGGATGGAACCCTGCTTCCGTGAGTTCCTCAAACAGACCGCTTTCAACTTCCTGCGCGATAACCGGGATAAGGCGAGGGACGAATACTTCGAACTGGCCTCCAGCATTCAGGAACACCAGCTGCCGCCGGAGGCATTCAGCCAGTGGTCCATGTTGAAGCAATCCACAGTGGGCACGCAACCGCGTCTCAAGGCGCTGCTGGAACGCAACCGGGGCAGCTGGCGTTTCGGGGAGCGCGTGTCGCTCTACGAACGAGCGGACGGTTCGCTGGGCTTTGCCGACGACTACGCAAACGATGAGAACACGACCGTGTTGCTGCGGCACCTCAGGGATACCGCCACGCGCTTCGAATTGCTGTTCGAGGATCAGGAAGAGTTCGACGCGTTTTATCCACGCATCCAGCCAACCACGTCGCTGGACATCGCCCGGCAACGGCGCCCGACGCGGCAATTGGGATTGTTCGGATAATGGCGTCTCCTCCGAAGGTCTCGAAGATTTATATCGGTCGATCTCCAAAACTGCTCGCTCGATGACGAAAGTAACCATTTTTGGCATCCTCCGCAATCGATTTCTCGTCAGTTGCCTTCCTTGTCGGCAAACCCGTACGGAGCGGTACGATTCTTAGCGACGTGATTGAGCGACTGCACCACCATTGGCCAACCGTCATCATCCATCAGCCTGCCAGCGATCACGTATTGCCCGGCATCGTCTTCGACGCCAACCTGGTGGTCCAACGTGGGCTCGACCGCAGTTGCCTCGTACTCGCTTCCAGCCTCGAACAGTCCGGAATACGGTGCATCAATCCCATCCTGGCGACGCAAACCTGTCACAATCGCGCATCCGTTATGGCGGCGCTGAGCGCGGCAAGCATTCCCGTGCCCAACACCGTTGTGGCGCCAACCTGGCAGGACATCCTGCTCCGATCGACGGGAGCGCCCTTGGTGATCAAGAGGCTCGATGGCGATCTCGGCCGAGGAATCAACGTCCTGCTTTCACCAGCAGGAGTCCTCCCCCCTGACGCTCCATTCACCGGGCCGTACATCGTTCAGGACTATCTGCCGAACAGCGCCACAGTGCAAAAGCTCTACGTCGCCGGGAAACACGTAAGGGGGCTGCTCAAGAGCAGCCCCCCCTTCTCAATGATTCGCCCGAGGCAAGCGTGTCGTTTGACGTCGACGCCGACCTCCGTCGTTTGGCGAGGCGGGTCGGTTCGGCGCTCAACCTCGACATCTATGGCGTCGATGTCGTCCCCGGCCCTGACGGACCAATCGTTATCGATGTCAATCCATTTCCCGGATTTCGTGGCGTCGCAGATGCCGGCACAATCATCGCCGGTCACATCCTGAACGTATCGCGTCGGTCGAACTGAGGGGGGTTAACGGGGGCGACCCGCCGGGGGTGAGCCGGCGGGTCGTCCTGGTCCTGGTCCTGGTAGCGGGGGAAGGATTCGAACCTCCGACCTTTGGGTTATGAGCCCAACGAGCTGCCACTGCTCCACCCCGCGTCACGC
>JBGTNF010000267.1:0-4189 GCA_041743205.1 Thermomicrobiales bacterium
CCTCACCGGCGCTCGCCAGCCTGACGACGTGGCTGGAAGTTGCGGGTTGGGGCAACCCGGATGACGAGAATGCATTTTCATGGGACGCCACCAACCCCGAGTGATACCGAATCCGGGTAAAAACTCAGGGAATGCCTTGGTAGGGGCAGAGCTTGTCTCTGCCCGGTTTCGGGTCGAGATGAACTCGACCACTACCAGCGATGTCGAATGATTCACCCGGATTCGGTATGACAAAGCCGGTGACGCCATCGCCAGCCAACGCCAAGGCCCCGGCCAATGTGGCCGGGGCCTTGCTGTCAAACGGACTCGAGGAGGTTGTTGTGACGCCCTTCCGTGCAACATCCGGGCGGCTCCCACGCTGCGCTCTAGACAGGCTCCCAAATCGACAAGCTGTCATGGCCAAATCGTCATTGTGGGTCGATTCCGGGCCGCCCCTGTAAAACGGTGTCACCAGGGAACAAGCGGAGTTCGGATTAGCTGGCGTTGTAGCTATCCCGCCACTGGAGGAGTTCCCTGGCCACGCCGAAGTCCAGATCCGAACTCGAGACGCCGGTCGTGAAGTGGGTGATGCCATTCTTCACGAAGTCCTCGACCGACCCGATCGACTCGGCGTTGATGCCGGTCGAGCGCTCGATCTCCGCCGGGTTGCGGCCGACCTTCGCGCACCAGTCATCGAGGATGCCAGACTTGCGGGTGATCGTTTCGACATCGCCCCAGCCGTGCCAGGTATCGGCGTGTTTGGCGACGATGCGGAGTGTGACCTTTTCGCCGCCCCCACCGATCAGGATCGGGATCTTGCCGTTCACCGGGCCCGGGTTCAGTTTGTCCAGCCGCTCACGGATGATCGGCATGTCTCGCTCGAGATCCTTGAGCCGGCTGGCCGCCGTACCGAACTCGTAGCCGTAGTTCATGTAGTCCCGCTCGGCCCAACCCGATCCCATGCCCAGCACGAGCCGGCCACCGGAAATATGGTCGACGGTGCGGGCCATGTCGGCGAGCAGGTTCGGGTTGCGGTACGAATTGCATGTAACCAGTGCGCCGATCTGGGCCCGCTCGGTGACTTCGGCCATCGAGGCCAGCTGCGTCCAGCATTCGAAATGCAGGCCATCCGGTTCGCCGCTCAGGGGATAGAAGTGATCCCAGTTGAAGATCACGTCGACGCCGAGTTCATCCGCCTGAATCCAGGCCTGCCGATGTTGCTCGTACGAGGCGTGCTGCGGCGGAATCTGGACGCTGACCTTGACCTTGCGAACCTTGCTGCTGGTGGAATCGCTCACGGTTTGCCTTTCCAGGGGTGCGGATCATCGACTCATCAAGGCCATTTTCGCACGCAGGTTTTCGCTGACCTGCCCACAAGAACAGGCGACTGACTCCCTGGGATGGTCGGTAACCGACCAACGCCGAGGCTGGCGTGTTCGAGCGCGAATTATGTCTGACAGCCAAACGGATGGCCGGCCGAAACGGTTGCCACTCACTCTGGGGAGCGTCACAAGGGAATCATCGGACCCAAGCCTGGGTCGAGGGTCGTTCCCAGGAATCAGGAATCGTTCGATTCCCGATCGCCGCGCGGCTCACTCACGCCTGGCCCGGACGGCGACTCGGGACCGAACGGGGCCCAACCGCCATTGCGAGAGGCCGCAACCGGGCGTCGCGCATCAGCGTCGAGGTCGGTTGAAGCGGCGTATTCCTCAGGCGGTTGGGCCTGCAACACGACATTGGGCGAAATGGTCTGGTTCGTTCCGGTGGAGTCAGGAATGTCAGGGCCGGATGTCGAACCCGGGCCGGGAGGCGGTTCATCGTCACGGGCGGCGCGGCTCAGCATCCAGCGCCAGCCCGATTGTTGCTGAGGCTCGCGCCTGAGCAGGCGGCTGGCGAAGTAGTCGGAGAGAATCACCTGGATCGCGGCCGCGATCGGGATCGCCAGGATCGCGCCGGTGATGCCCATGAATTGCGTGCCGGCGAGGATGGCCACGAACACGGTCAACGGCGTCAGGCCCACGGCCCCGCGCATCACGCGCGGCACCAGCACCCAATTCTCGAGCGACTGCATGCCGATGATGACGATGCCGACGATGATCGCCTTTTCCCACCCCTGGGTCAGGGCGACGATGACGGCGGGCACGCCGCCGATCCACGGCCCCACGATCGGGATGATCTCGGTCAACCCGGCCCACAACCCGAGCAGCGGCCAGAAGGTGATCCCAATGATGCCGTAGCTCGTGGTCGCGATGACGCCGATGATGAGCATCAGCAACAGCTGGCCGCGCATCCAGCCACCGACCTTGTGCTCGACATCCTGCCAGATCCGGTCGACCCGGGGTTGGCGCCGGGGATCGAGCTGGCTGATGACGAGGCGGCGGATGAACGCCTTTTCCATGAGGTAGTAGAACGTGATGACGAGCGTGGTCACGACCCCGATAATGCCGCCGGTGATGGTGGTGACGACCGGGATGATGCCCTGGATGGTATCGGGGGTGATTTCGACATCATCGCCGGCCTCGCTCTGGTCGAAGAATCCGCCCACCGTGTCAAGCAAATCCGCCCCGGCGCCGTTCAATAGGGGGTTGGCGCTGGCTCGCCATTCCTCTTCCAGGCTCTGGAGTTGCCCGGGAATATCCTCCCGGAACGTGTCGACCTGGTCGGAGATCACGGGGATGATCAGGAACACGAACAGCACCAGGGCGCCGATGATGCCGACGTAGATCATCGCCACGCCGGCGGCGCGGGGAATCCGCCGCTCTTCGAGACGGCGGACCGGACCTTCGAGGATGGTCCCCAGCAACAGGCCAAACAGGCCGAGCACGATCGTGGCCTCGACCCGGGTGACGATCCAGAAGCCGATCAACACCATGAACAGCGAAGCTGCGGTCAGGCCGGGCCGCCGATCATCGTCGTGCCGTTCCGGTGCAGGTGCGTCCAGACGCGTGCGGGGAGTCGCCCCGGGCATCGAAGCCATGGCTGAGTGATCCGTCCTTCTTGCACCCGAAGGTGCGGTCGTGTTCCGTAGGGGAGGGCGGCTTTACGGCGCCCGTACCGGAGCCAGGTCTACCGGGACAACGGTTTCGTTTGCCAGTACGACGCATCGAGCGGATCGACTTTCTCCCGCCGCTCCTGGGCCGGGAGATCGTTCCAGGCGGTCGAAAACGAGAAATGCTCGCGCCCCTCGACCACGATCCGCCGGGCGGCGCCGAACGGGCGCGTCACGGCGAAGATTTCACGCGGCGGCCGGGACACGACCTCGGTCTGGAACCAGCCGTGCTCGGCGCACTGGCCGGCGTGGAGCTGCCAGGTGATGTCGGCCGTTACGCCGCCGAGGTCGCGGATCAGTACATCCTGGAGCGAACCGTCGCAGATTGGGCAGCGCATCGGGGTTCGGACGTTGACTCGATCTCGAATGGGTTCGCGCGGGGTTGTCTTGACCATGAGGACCCAACTCTTTCTGGCGATCCAGGAACGGTCGCGAACCTCGGGAGGCGTCCGCACAGGCGACCTGGAGGTATCGAAGCGAAGGCATTCAGACGACCGGCGAGACGCGGGAACGGAAGCCGTGATCCGAGCGCCAAAGGGAGGTCAGCATCGCCCGGAGCCGTGCTTCGTGATACTCCTGCCGATTCTAGCATTTTGCATAAAGCGAAACACCCCTCATCCCGGGTCCGACGCACTCCACCGCCATTCAGTCCGGTGTCGATCGTGGAACCAACGCGGCCTGTCGTACACTCTTCCCACAAACGGCGGCGCCCGCCCCCTCGTTGGTCAGGACACCCATGGCACGTCAACCCGCTCGACCGTTCGAATCCCTGGAATGGTATCGCGAAGCCGCCAGGAACAATTTCCGGGACGATGATCCGGGCCGGGGCCTGACCGCCTGGGCCGGCGGCCTCGGCATGCTCCACGCCCACATCTCGGTGTACGCGGTGGGCATCGTCGTCCTGCTCGGCGTCAACCTGCTGCAGTCGCCGGACGATGTGTGGGCCGGCCGCTGGATCATGGCCTGGACTGTGCTGGTGCTGCTGCACGCGGTCGCTATCGGCTTCCTGTGGGCAATGCGACAGTGGAACAGCGATGCGCCGGACGAAGCGCTCCTGATGGCGTCGCCCCAGGGCCGCGAGAGCCGCCAAACTCGGCAGCCGGGGCTGGCGCCGGCCTTCGGCTGGGGCCTCAACGACGACGACGCCCAGGATGTCGACTT
>JBGTNF010000268.1:0-15025 GCA_041743205.1 Thermomicrobiales bacterium
CAACGTGACATCGCGGGAGGGCATACGCGGTCAAGATCCGGGAGGGCCAGCCGTCGTTCACGGACCGCTAGCCCTCCCCTACAAGGCCACCAGGACCACACGAAGATGATGTGAACGGTTCTCTGGAGCAGAGTTATGCAACGAGTCGCGTTTCGGCTGCGGGTGAAACCGGACAAGCTGGACGAATACGTTCGCCTGCACGGCGAGGTCTGGCCAGACCTGCTCGCCGACCTGCGGGCGGCCGGCTACCGCAACTACTCGATCTTCGCCGACGGGCTGGACCTCTTCGGCTACTTCGAGTGCGACGACGTCGAAGCCGCCCAGGCGGCGATGGCCGAAAGCGACGCCAACCGTCGCTGGCAGGCGTTCATGTCGGAATACCTGGAAACCCCGGTCGATCCGGACGCGAATGAATCGATGCGCCTGCTGCGGCAGGTGTTCCTCATGGAATAGGAGAGATGCAAATGGTCGTACAGGAAGCAACCGAGAAGGCGACAACGACGTATCAGGTTTCGGTCGAGGAATACATGACGTTCCGGCGCCAGGGGTTCCTCGTCGTTCGGGGTCTCGTCTCGCCGGATGAGATCGGCGAGCTGCGATCGCACACCGAGGACCTGATGCAGGGCCGGCTCCCAGAGCAATCGGGGCACGAGCTCGACCGCGGCGACCACGACTCAGGGGTGGCCACGCAGCCGTTGGCGGCTCCGCCCGAGCACCTCTCGCCCGCCGAGAAGGCCGAATACTTCCTTCGCATCCACATGCTGCACCGGCAACTCGAACTCCACGAGCGCTACCTGCTGCACCCCGGCGTGCTCGACGTGTTGCAGGCGCTGATCGGGCCGGACGTGCTCGCCCTCCAGACCATGCTCTTCGTCAAGGGACCCGGCAAACCGGGCCAGGGCTGGCACCAGGACACCTACTACATCCCCACCCACCCCGACACCCTCTGCGGGGCCTGGATCGCGATCGATGATTGCGACGAGCGGAACGGCGCGATGTGGTTTGCCACTGGCAGCCAGCACGAGCCGGTTTACCCGCCGGAAAGCGGCTACGGCTACGGCGATCACCAGCTTTCCGGCGTCGGCGGCGTCTCCGGCGTCAGCAACCCGAACGACGAGGAGAACGACCTCTCGCGCATCGCAGATCGCTACTCACAACTGCTGGTCTCGGCGAAGGCGGGCGATGTCGTGTTCTTCGCCGGACATGTGCTCCACCGCAGCAAGCAGAACTGGACAACCGACCGTTTCCGCCGCTCGTTCGTCGGCCACTATTGCAACGCCCGCTCGTTCACGCAGTGGAACGACGGCGACGGTTCCGACCTGGATCAGGAGACGATGATGGCCAACCAGCGCCACATCCTGGCCCGCGGCGACACGCACCTGCCGTTCGCCAAACCGCGCTTCGGCACGCCCTGCGCGGCGCTGCTCGATCCCGAGGAACGAAAACGTCAAAGCGACTACGCCGCGATGATGATGGGCGACATGGACACCGGCATGATGGGCGAGACCGACGCCGATCCGATGCTGGTCGACGAGGATTGAGCCACGACAAGGCATTGGCCGAAACCTACCCGGCGCTGTTCGGCCCGCTCGATTGGGGCGTCGTCCACGTCGCCGGGTTCACGCACACGACGGCGATTCCGGACCGGTCGCTGATCCAGAGCGTCAACGTCGTGCCGTTCGTTGGCGATCGCTGCATCGTGGTCGAGGTTGACAACGGTTCGCTTACGTTGCCCGGCGGCACGCGGGAAGCCGGCGAATGGCTGCTCGAAACGGCGGGCCGTGAACTCATGGAAGAGGTCGGCGCCGAAATCCTCGGCGCCCGGCCGCTCGGCTATTGGACCTGCCATTCCCGGAGGACGGAGCCGTGGCGGGCCCATCTTCCCCATCCCAACTACCTGCGACTCGTGATCGTCGCCGATGTCCGGCTGGTCGGCTCACCAACCAATCCCCAGGATGGCGAGCAGATTTCCCGGGTCGACCTGATGGCGTTGTCGGACACGGTCGCCCGGTTCAGGCGGGCCGGTCAGCCGGAACTGGCGGACCTCTACGCACTTGCGGCCCGAGTCCGAAAGCGCACACATCTCGACCAGGAGAGCCAGGTCGCCTTTGACGAAGCGATGTCGGCCCGGTAGGCTGCGTTCGCCAACCGGACGCACCGACTACCGACTACCGACTACCGAAAGGTCCACCATGCCCAGGCTCGGCGTCATCACCGACGAAATCAGCGAAGACTTCGACCATGCGCTCGCCGTCTGCCAGGAACTTGGCATTCGCGACATCGAACTCCGCAGCATCTGGGGCCAGAGCATCGTCGACCACGACGGGCCGTCGGTGGCGCGGATCGAGGAGGCCGTCCATCGCGGCGGCTTCCGGGTTGCCTGTATCGCCTCGCCGTTCCTGAAGTGCCGGCTCAACGACGAACCCACCCTGCACGGCAACACTCACTCCGCCGCCGAGCGCACCACAGAGGAGCACTGGGCGATCCTCGACCGTTCCCTCGAACTGGCCGACCAGTTCGACGCGTCGATCGTGCGCGCCTTCAGCTTCTGGCGCGTGGCAGACCCGGTTGCCGTTCGCGACGAAGTCCTCGACATCCTGAGCGTCGCCACCCGGCACGTCAGCGCCGCCGGGAAGCTGCTGGGGCTGGAGAACGAATACGCCTGCAACGTGGCCACCGGCGAGGAATCGCGCTGGATGCTCGACCGCATCGACAACCTCGCGTTCGGCCTGATCTGGGATCCCGGCAACGAAGCGGCGCTTGGCTCGGATCCGATTCCGGATGGCTACGCCCACGTTCGCGATCGGGTGCATCACGTCCACCTCAAGGACCCGATCGCGATCGAGCCCAACGCCGGGTTCACCCGGATGGGCGACGGCGCGATCGATTATGTCGAACAGTTTCGCGCCCTCGTTCGCGACCGGTACGAGGGCGTGCTCTCGCTGGAAACCCATTACAAGGTCGGCGGGGATCCAGAGCCGGCAACCAGGAACTGCGCCGAATCGACCAGGGCCCTCGCCCGCGAGGCGGGCCTGACGCTGGACGATTAGAGCGAATTGCGCGTTGAATGCACCTCCGGATACGCTGGCCCTGCTTGCTACGCTCGAAATGACGTGTCTGGACGAGCGCCAAAGCCGGACCGCGTTACACTCGACGGCGCTTACGGCTGGTCGATCGACCAGCCGACATCGACATAACCGGGAGGTTGTACAGGCATGGCGTTCAACGTCAAGAAGCGCGGCAAACTGACGTACTACTCGAGCGGCGACCGGCCCGTGCTCTCGGCGCTGGTGACCGAGGAGCAGGCGGACGGCGATCTCAAGATTTACTTTGCGGGCCTGACCGGCGGGCATTCGGCCAAAGGCGTTCTGGGGCTCGACGAGCTGGTGACGATGGAGCCGCTGAAGGAGATTCCGCTCGTCTTCCGCTCATGGGAGAAGTGGCTCCAGGACGCCGGCATCTGCGACTCCCTGGAGAACATCGACTTCATCGAGGTCCATGCTTTCGGATGCCAGCCCAAGAGCCCAAGCCCGCTGACCGATCCGGCCGGCTACGCCGCCGAGCAGGTCCGGCTCCGCAAGGAGTACGCAGAAGCGTATTCCTCGTTCTTCGCCGATAATTACCCGGACCACGGAGTTCCGTGCCGGTTCACCGTTCACTTGATCGATGTGCCGGACGCTGCCGCCTCGTACGAGTTCTACAGCGTCGGGTTATTGCAGCAGACCCGGTCCTGAACCGGAGCGGCCAACGATCGTCCAACCTTGCGGAGTATTGATACAGATGTCGACCCACGAAGCCGTCCCGTCCAACGAGCAGACCGAACTGGTGCATCAGGAGGCGGTCGAGGTCGCTGAAGATTCCCACTCCGGATCGGTACTGGCCTTCATCGAGATTCCGCGCGGTTCGCGCAACAAGTACGAGTACGATGAGGAAACCGGGACCTTCAAGCTCGATCGGGTGCTCTACTCGTCAGTCCACTATCCGACCGACTACGGGTTCATCCCGGACACCCTGGCCGAAGACGGCGACCACCTCGATATCCTGGTGCTGGTTCAGGAACCGACTTTTCCGGGCTGCCTGATCGAAGCCAAACCGCTCGGCGGGCTGGACATGGCGGACGAGAAGGGCCCGGATTTCAAGGTGCTCGCGGTACCGGTCGACGATCCCCGATTCCACCATGTGCAAACGCTGGAACAGGTCGGCGAGCACTGGCTGCGGGAAATCGAAACGTTCTTTGCAACGTACAAGCTGCTCGAACCCAAGCAGACCGAGGTGCTGGGCTGGCACGACGAAGCGAAGGCGCGGGAGATGATCGCCCGTTGTCGCGCTCGTTACCGTGATGCCCGCAGGAAGCACTCGTGACGCGTGGTTGACGCCCTCCAAACTTTGGGCACTGTTGACCCATGCGCTATACTATACTTTGTAAAGTATTGAGAATGCGCTGGCGATCCGTGATCGGGCGGGCAGAGGTGAACAGAAAGGCACGGAAGTACTATGTCGACTGACACGAGCAAACTGGAAGGTTTCCGGCAACGGAAGGATGGCTTCTTCAAGGAGCACGCGCAATCGCCCCTCAGCGATGCGCAGAAGCTGGTGTTCGAACACCTGAACTATTTCCCGGAAAATCCGGACCTGCGATTGGCGCTCGACCTCGACACCACCGGCGACGGTGTTGGCGAGGAAATCACGATCGGCACGGTCAATGGCGATGCCAAGCAATACACCCGGGCTGGCCGCGTACGCTTCGCCGTGGACGGCCAGGAGGTGGCGCTGACGGTGTTCAAGGAACAGGTGCGCGGTCATTTCTTCGTGCCGTTCCGCGACGCCACGGCGGGTGACGAAACGTACGCGGTGGGCCGCTACCTGGAGCCGAAGCTGTTGCCCGACGGCAAGCTGGCGTTCGACCTCAACCAGGCCTACAACCCCTATTGCGCCTACAACACGGGGTGGGCCTGCCCGATTCCGCCGTTCGAGAACGTGGTCAAGGCGTCGATCCGCGCCGGTGAAACGCTGCCGCACCTACCGGCTGACGAACGACCGGCTCATTAGGCGCCGCCTTCGACCCCGGCAATCGAAAACGGGCCGCGCGTCAGGCGCAGCCCGTTTCTCTTTTAACCGTAACGCTCGTCAGCGATGGGCGGTGACGAACTGGGATGCCATCCAGCGCGTGAAGGCGTCGGCCACCCGGTTCGCTTCGTCCAGGTCGACATCGTCGTCAACGATGGCCCGGCTGAGGAACCGCCCGTACGCCTCGCGCGGCCACTGGAACCGGATTCGCCGATCCTCGACGAAAGTGCAGGTTGTAGGGTCGAACCGCAACTCCGCTAGCACCCAGGCCTCCCGTTCTTCCGCCATCAGGAACAGCATCTTCCCGGCCTGGACGACAAACGGCGCCCGTTCGTTCGGAACGGAGGCGGCATCGGCCCGCGCCACCTGGGACGGCGAATTGGGCGAAGACTCGCTGACCGCCGTTTCGATGCGCTGATAGACGCCGCAGGCAGCGTCGTACCTGATCCCATGGGCGGGTCGCGGAGCGGCGCCGGACCCTTGGGAATCAGGGCGGTCGCGATTGTCATCGGGGCGGGCGGGAGATCCGTGGTGACTCATGGGCGCGGCTTCCTCGTTCCACCTGCTCGCCGTGGCTGCCATCGCCTGGCCTATCGTCCGTGTTCAGCGAGGCAAGGGACCATCGACCGCGGGGGTGCAAGCATCGAAACTCGCTTGAAGCGTAGCACCGGGGCCATGCTTCAAACAAGGAAGCCTGTCGCGCCCGGGCGAGCGTCGGCCCCGCGGGTCGAACCGATCCGATGTTCTTGAGGGAATCAGCGCTCGATCAGTCCACATCGATTACGTTGGCGGTCAGCCAAAGCGAACGGGTCTTGCCGGGCTGGATCGACAACGCCGATCCGTTTGCCACCGCGTCCGGCAGGCCGGTGGTCGGGAAGCTCGAACTCGGCTCCAACCCGATATTGTAGTTGCGCCCGTACCAGGGATACCCTGCGGTGGCGCCAAACTCCTGCCAGTACCAAAGGTATGGCAAGGCGTCGGCATCCCACTCGACCCGCATCCCGAGTCCGGAATCCGGCCGGGTGATGTCGTACCAGGCGGCCGCGTCCGGGAAACCCGACAGGTAGAAGAGGTCGCTGGCCGCGCCCGGTCCGGGAACGATCGAGAAATCCAGCCGGTCGCCCGCCGGGCCGAGCCCGATCGGCCAGGTGAAGTCCTCGGCCGAACCGATCCGTCGCGCCCTCGATTCCACGGGGACAGGATGCGGCCGGGCGGTCAAGCCCTCCGGAACGCGGACCTTGGCGCCCGGTTCGAGGAACGGCGCGCCGAACGTAATGTGGTGGCCCCACATCGCCTCGAATGGCACAGGACTGTCGTTGGTCACCGTCTCCTCGATTTCCACGCCCGGCACGCCCGATCTCAGCCGGACCACCTTGACGATCGTGCACGGCGTTTTGACGCCCTGCACCGAGAAGCGCACCCCGACCTGCTCCGCCGCGTCTTCGACGATCTCCACATCCCAGGGCAGGGCGGACACCTCGCCATGCTGCCCGTATTGCGCTCCCGCCGATTGCGCCGGTGCGCCAGCGTTCGGGAAGATTTCCTGCCAGCCGCCTGGATACACGTCGAGGAACGTCGCCAGCGGATCGGGTGAGGTCGAGTGCAGCGCCAGGGGATTGCGGATGCCGCCAGGGGCGAGCCAGACGAAATCCAGGTCTCGCGGCTTGTAGTTGAACTCGACCAGGTCCGTGCCCTTGCCGGCGAGAAACGTCAAACGCACGAGTTCGTTTTCCAGGACGATGGCGCGGATGCCATACAGCTCGGTGTCGTGGATTCGGCAACCCCAATTTCGCTGCCGCCGGTGGATCATGCTCACGTCTCTCCGTTCCTTCCACCTGCCACAGGATCAGGTCGATTCGATCTGGATCGCCCCCGTCACGGTGCTCCCGGAACTGGCGGCGATGGAAATTTCCAGGGAACCGACCGGCCACAGCGTCTCCCCCTCCCACGTCAGGGCGAACGACACCCAGCCAGACCCGGCTGCCTGGTCCAGCGTCACCGTCGACGCCAGGGCGTCGATCGGGACACCGTCGAGCGACCAGTTCGCCGTCACCGTCTCGCCGGCCACTGCGAATTCCACCGGCGCCACGGCGTAGATGACGGGTGCGTCCCGGGGGAAAGCATCGAGATCATCGGTCGGTTCGCCATTTTCGGCGAGACCCGCCGACCAGACGACCGCCCCGAGCTGGACCACCGGCATCGGTGTCGACGCCACGGTGGGCGCGGATGTCGCGACTGGATCGTCATTCGACGAGCCACCGCCCATCGAGCAGCCGGAGAGTAGCGCGGCAATTGGCGCCAAAGCCGCGAGGATCACCAGGCGACGAGAGCCAAATGCTGGAGCGCGGTCACGTCTCGAACTCATCACCATCAACAAGGTAATCCCCTGTACGCTCAGGCCTGGATAGAGTTGGGCGAATTTTGCGTTCGCCGGGTCCAATCGTATCGGGCGCGGCCGATCCGGGCGACATTGCGCCCGGGCCTGGCCTATGATCCACGATACTTTATGTTCAAGGCGTCTCGCGGAATATGAGGATGAATCATGTCGCGATCGGACAACGACTCCAGCATCGCCGCGAAGGCATCGTCGACGCGAGGCCGAACCAGCCGCGCCAATGAGGACCGGGCGCTGCTTTCCTGGAGCCCGGAAGCGCGCGCCGAGGCGGCCGCGTTCACGCATACGGACCAGTGGCGGGTCCTGCGCATCGTCAGCGAGTTCGTGGAAGGGTTCGACTCGCTCGCCGAGATTGGGCCGGCCGTATCGATCTTCGGATCGGCCCGCACGTTGCCCGACGATCCGATGTATGAGCAGGCGGACGACCTGGCGGCCCGGCTCGCCCAGGCCGGAGTGACGGTGATCACGGGCGGCGGCCCGGGCATCATGGAGGCGTCCAACAAGGGCGCCGCCGGGGCGGACGGCATCTCGGTGGGCGTAGGCATCGACCTGCCGTTCGAAGAGGGCATCAACCGCTACGTCACGCTGCCGTTGCAGTTCCGGTACTTCTTCGTGCGGAAGACGATGTTCGCGAAATACGCCAACGGCTTCGTCTTCTTTCCCGGCGGATTCGGCACGCTCGACGAACTGTTCGAGATCCTGACCCTGATCCAAACGGGCAAACTCGATCCCATGCCGGTCGTACTCTTCGGTTCCACGTACTGGAACGGGCTGCTCGGCTGGCTCGATTCCACGATGCTGGCCCAGGGCAAGGTGTCGCCGAAAGACCTCGACCTGGTGACGGTTCTGGACGACACGGCGGCGGCGGCGGCGCTCCTGATCGCGGCGATCCGGGACGCCAGCGACGCCTCGGCCAACCAGTGACACACAGGCACGATATCGTCGACACCCGGCAGCGCCTTCCTCCACCGCCATGCCCAATGACGCGAACGTACGGACCATCGCGACGACAGTGTGAATCTCGCTCGTGGCTTCGCCGTCATCGGAACCGCCAATTTCATCTCGCATGGGTCCCCAACGTGGGGTATCATTCCGACCGCGAGGCAAGACGATGTTCGTCTCCCGTGGTCGATGAGTGTGGGGGCTCTGGCCACGGTTGATGCCGCACGGGAAGTTGGGTTTGGGGAGGGGCTGTAGCATGCGACAACATCGCGATCCAGCGATCAGGCTGGCGGATGACCGTGGGCCACAGATTCCACTGCTGCCACTCAAGAACGCGGTGATTTTTCCGCGTAACGTGGTCACCCTCTTGGCGGTCCGACCCCACTCCATTCACGCCGTCGAAGAAGCGATGATCGGCAACCGCTCGATCGCCGTCACCACCCATCGCACGCGCGACATCGACGATCCCCGCGCCGACGACCTGTACGACGTTGGCACCCTGGCCAGCATCCTTTCCGTCGAACGGCAACCGGGCGGCAACCTGCAAGTCGTGCTCGAAGGCATGACCCGGGTTCGGCTCAACGGCATCGAAAACTCCCGGCCGTTCTTCCAGGCAACGTATCGCGAGCTCGCCGAACCGACGCCCGAGCGGGTGGAATCCGACGTGTTGATCCAGTACATCCAGGAGCTCTCCGGGCAGTTCGCCGAGAACCGCAACATTTTAGCCAACGAAGTGCTGGACATGGTGCAGCGGGCGACGAATCCGGGTCATTTGGCGGACCTGCTCTCGACCCAGATCGTGAATGACATCGCCACCCGGCAACAACTGCTGGAAACGCTCGATCCTCTCGTTCGCCTCGAACACCTTGGCGCCTACCTCCGCGGCGAACTCGAAATCGCCGAGCTCGACCAGCGGATGCGCGACCGTGTGCGCGACAAGATGGACGACACCCAGCGCCGGTACTTCCTCGAACATCAACTCAAGGCAATCCAGGACGAACTTGGCGACGGCGAAGCCAACGAGCTCATCGAGCTCAAGGCGAAGATCGCCGGCCGGGGTCTGCCGTTGCACGCCCGCGACAAGCTGGAGCGCGAACTCCAGCGCCTTGAAAAAATGCCGGGCGTGTCTGCCGAAGCGACCGTTGCCCGCACCTACATCGACACCATGCTTCAATTGCCGTGGCACGAACAGTCGGACGACCAGATCGACCTGGCCGAAGCGGAGCGGGTGCTCAACGAGGATCATTACGGGCTCGAGGCGGTCAAGGAGCGGATCGTCGAGTTCCTGGCGGTCCGGAAGCTGACGGTTTCCGCCGGCGCCTCGACCTCGTCGCAAATCCTCTGCCTCGTCGGCCCGCCGGGCGTCGGCAAGACCAGCCTGGGGCGGTCCGTAGCGGAGGCGATGGGCCGCAAATTCGCCCGGGTCAGCCTTGGCGGCCTGCGTGACGAAGCGGAAATCCGGGGGCATCGCCGCACCTACATCGGGGCCATGCCGGGCCGGATCATCACCGCGATGAAGACCGCCGGCACGATGAATCCGGTTATCCTGCTCGATGAGATCGACAAGCTTGCCTCGGATTACCGCGGCGATCCGACCGCCGCGATGCTGGAGGTGCTCGACCCCGAGCAGAACCGAACGTTCACTGACCACTACCTCGATATGCCCTACGACCTGACCCAGGTGCTGTTCATCACCACCGCCAACTATTGGCAGCAAATCCCCCGCCCCCTCCGGGACCGGATGGAAACGATCGAGGTCACCGGCTACACCGAGGACGAGAAAATCGAAATCGCCCGCCGTCACCTCTTTCGGCGCCAGCTCTCGACCAGCGGCCTGTCCGACGCCGCCGTCGAGATCGACACCGACTGCTGGCGGCAGATCATCCGCGATTACACCCGCGAAGCCGGCGTGCGCGGACTGGACCGGGAGATGGCTGGACTCTGCCGAAAACTCGCGACCCAGATCGTGCGTGGCAAGATCGACAGCGGGTCCACGCTAAACCTCACGTGCGACCGCCTCGAAACCTTCCTCGGTCCCGCCCGCTACGGTTTCGAGCAAGGTCTCGGACGAAGCGCCATCGGTTTGGCGATCGGCCTTGGCACGACCGAGATCGGCGGCGAGATCATCCCGGTCGAGGTGGCAACCATGCCTGGCAAGGGCGTGCTGACCGTGACCGGCCAGGCGGGCGACGTGATGCAGGAGTCGGCGCGCGCGGCGCTCTCCTACGCGCGGTCGCGGGCCGACGAACTCCGGATCGACCGCGACTTCCAGGAGAAATTCGACCTGCACATCCATCTTTCCGAAGGCGCCACCCCCAAGGATGGGCCGTCGGCGGGCATCACCATGGCCACCGCTGTGATTTCCGCGCTCACCCGCAAGGCGGTGCGCAACGATACGGCGATGACCGGCGAGATCACGCTTCGCGGCCGGGTGCTGCCGATCGGCGGGCTGCGCGACAAGGCGCTGGCGGCGCACCGCCACGGCATTCGGCGCCTGATCGTGCCCGCCGACAACGAGCGCGACATGCGCGAGATCCCGCAAAACATTCGGGAAGACATCGAGTTCATCTTCGTCCGTAACATGGACCAGGTGATCCAGGCGGCGATCCTGCTCGATGTCGAACAGGTCGATCACCTGCTGGACGTGGACGAGCGCGTCTACCAGAACGCCCCAAGCATCAACCCCGACATCATCGACGCCGGCTCCAGGATCGGTTAAGCGGCCCGCCTCGCCACGAATCCGTTGCATTGGTCAGCGGCGCAATGCGAAGTTCAGGAGAAAGGTGGCCCTGCCCAGGTCACCGTCAACGTCGCTGCGGCGAGAGATATCTCGACTGCGCTCGAAATGACGTCTCTTCGCGGGACATTCGGTGATCTCTTGAACATGGTAAGAGGAAGCTGTGGGACCGCCTAGCGAACCACTTCCGCTACCGTCGCCGGCACATGGGTGACGGGGATGGCTTGCCCCAGGAGGAGATTCGCGACCGGCTCCACGTCGTCCACCTCGCCGCTGGTCATCAGGCGAAAACTGCTCGCGTTTTCGCTCGCCGTGAGCAGATCGGACCGCTCCAGTACGTGACGCGTGCGACGGGCGATGGCCTGGCCGCTGTCGATCACCGGCACGCACGGCCCCATGTACGCCTCGATGTTCGCGGCCAGGAACGGGTAGTGCGTGCAGCCGAGCACGATGACATCGACGCCAGCCTCGATCATCGGGTCAAGCAGCGGGCGAAGCACATCGGTCACATCCGGCCCGGAGAGCGTACCCGCCTCGACCAGCTCGACCAGTCCGACGGCGGCCACGGTGCGGACCTCGATGCCACCAGCGTGGGTTTCGATCAGCCAGCGCAATCGCTCGCCCGCAACCGTGCGCGGTGTCGCCAGCACGCCCACCCGACCGGAACGCGTGAGGGCGACCGCCGGTTTGACGGCCGGTTCGAGCCCGACGATATCCAGACCCGGAAAATGCTGTCGGAGATCGGCAATTGCCATTGAACTGGCGGTGTTGCACGCAACAACAATCGCTTTGGCGCCCTGATCGACCAGCAGCCCCGTGATGAGGCGCGAGCGTTCCTGGATTTCCGCCTGGCTGCGCAAGCCATAGGGGCAATAGGCGTTATCGGCGTAATAGAGGATGTCTTCAGCGGGAAGTAACGCGCGCAGATCGCGCAGGATGCTGAGGCCGCCGAGGCCTGAATCGAAGATGCCGATTGGTCGGTTGCTGGTCATGGCCCTGGCCGTTACGAGAAGCAGGAGGTCGATGGCTTCATCGCCTCGATCCAGCATACGATGCTTCCATCAGTCCGTCCCGCTGTCAGGCACCCAGGCGCCAGGTCCGGATTGGCCGCCAGGTCAACGTTCGCCACCAGGCTCCGCCCCAGTCGTCGCTCTGGAATGCATAGAGTGTGAAGTACTCGGCGAGGAACTGCGCTGGCCCGATGGGAGCGGCGCTTTCGATGAACGCCAGGATCTCGTCGAACATCGTTTCCGGGATATCGGCCATCGCGAGCGTCAGATGGGCGCGGAAGTTCTCGCCCGCCCAGCCGTTGAAGGCGAATTCGCATTCTGGATGGACCAGGGGCGTGATCGCCGCGAACGCCGATTCGTGCATCGCCTGCAGGGCCGCATTCGGCGATCCGTCCGCGTTGTGGTGGACATCCAGCGAGACCCCGCTGCGCTTGTGCGGCTTCGGGCCATTGTTAGAGACAGTGAACGGCGCGTGCCCACGCACGGCGCCGTCGATGACCGATTCGATCCCGGCGATCGGCGCGTCCGACCGGAAGAAACTCATGATCGTGGCGTGGGGCATGAACTGGCCGCCGACCTGCAACCCGAACTGACGGCGGAGCAGGTCGTGCATCTCGGCCTGGGCCCGGCACATCGCGTACGAGGGCCGGAGGTAGAACCCAAACCGGACGCGCGGGTTGGCTTCGAAGTGCTGGTCGTTCAAGCGTAGCTCCTTGTTTCCGGCCCGTCGCGCCACTTTCACAACCGTCATCATGACGCGAAGCGGCAGCGGAGCGATAGGATCCCCCGGCGAAGCCGGTACGTGTTTCGGCAAACACCGATACCGCTTCGCGGGGGATGTCTCGCTGGCGCTCGACATGACGATTTTGGTGCGGATATTTCAGAATGGTCGCTGCGCCGGTTTGCCCGGCGAGGTGGCCGCCAGTTGCGCCTCGGGGATCGTCGCCCAGAAATGCAGTTCCCGCTCCGGCGCCCGTTCGAGCTCCATCCCGTCGATCAGCGTCACGGTGTTAACGAGCAGCTGATCGCCCAGCCGCTCGTTCATGCCGATGTCGTAGAACCGGAAATCGCCCCCCTGGAGGTTGAAGATCGCGATGTCCGCAGCCGACCCCGGCGCCAGCGTGCCGACCGTCTCCAGCCGCATCGCGCGGGCGGCGTTGATCGTGGCGCAGGCGATGACATCCTCCAGGCTCATACCCAGATTGAGGAACTTGGAGAGCGTCGTCGGCAGGTCGAACATCGGCCCCTGGATCGCCATCTGGTGAATGTCGCTGGAGATGACGTCGGGCTTCAGGCCCTCGGCCAGCATCGCTTCGGCGGTGGCGTAGGCGAACGATCCAGTTCCGTGCCCGACGTCGAGCACCACGCCGGCCTCGTGAACGCGGCGCAGCTCAGGCAGCACGCGTCCATCCTCGCCGAGCACGCGCATGTCGCCGCCGGTGCAGCAGTGCGTGAGGATATCGCCCGGTCTCAGCAGGGCGAGCACCTCGTCGATCGTGGGCGGGCCGTTGCCAATATGCGTCATCAGCGGCAGGCCGACGCGGTCGGCGAGCTCTCGCGCCCGTTCGAGGGGCACGATGCCGACGCCGCGCGTGGTGTTGCAGTCGATCCGGGCCTTGATGCCGAGGATGATGTCCCGGTTGCGGTCGACGACTTCTGTCGCCAGGTCCACGTTCCAGTAGTCCGGGTTCGCCAGTTCCCAGGTCGGAGCAATCAGGCCGATCGACGACAGGTTGAGCAAGGCGTAGATCCGGGACCGGTTCCGGTTCACGATATATTCGCGGAAGCCGGGAAAGCTGTAGGCGCCCGAACTGCCGACATCGAGCCAGGTGGTGACGCCACTGCGGGCGGCGACCGGATCGGCCTCGATGCCCCAATACGTCGCCCCCCAGTAGACGTGCGTGTGCAGGTCGACGAGGCCGGGCGTGACGATTTGCCCCATGGCGTCGATCGCGCGCACGCCATCCGCGACCGGGATTGACTCAGCCACCGCCGCGATCCGGCCGTCCCGCACGGCGACATCGAAGCGGCCGACCGTGCCGGTTCCGGGATCGACGACCTGGCCGCCGGTGATGACGAGATCGTACGCGTGGTTCTGCTCACTCACTGAATCGCACTCCTGAATCGTCGATCGAACGCGTTCGACCTGTCCAATACCGGCAGTCTATCCGGGAATCGGGCCGCGCACGACCGTATACGCCAATCTGTCATTCCGACGAAGGAGGAATCTTCGGACTTGCGCCACGGCAGGTCGAAGATTCCTCGCAGCCCGCAGTATCCAGCGGGGCCGGCAGTTCGGAATGACAACGTTGAGGACACGCGCGCTAACCCCGAGCAGCGGCGTCGTCGTGATGGCTGACCGTCCAGCCGGTGGCGGCGCGGGCCGCCCAGCGGCCACCGAACTCGTGCACCTCGATCGGGAAGCCATAGCACTCGCTGATCCGTGCGCCGGTCAGCATCTCGCGCACGAACCCCTGCGCGAGGACGCGGCCCTCCTGTAGCAGCAGCACGTGGGAGACGCTGACCGGCAGGTCTTCCAGGTGGTGCGAGACCATGACCGTCGGCAGATCGGGACGATCGCGCGCCAGGGCGTCGAGCGAGGCCAGCAGGGCCTCGCGGGCAGGGAAGTCGAGCCCTGTGGCCGGCTCGTCGAGCAAGAGCAATTCCGGCGTGGTGATCAGCGCCCGGGCGATCCGGATCCGTTGCCGTTCGCCATGCGAAAGCGTGTTCAGTTCGCGTCCGGCGTATTCGGCGCACCCGACGAGGTCGAGCAACGCATCGGCGTCGGCGTACTCGCGTTCGCCCCAGTCCTCCCACCGGGGCCAGACCGTATTCTTCAACCCCGTCAGCACCACCTCCCGGCCGTTGAGCCAG
>JBGTNF010000269.1:0-7740 GCA_041743205.1 Thermomicrobiales bacterium
TCCTGGTCGACCATCACGATCGCCAGGCTCTGCCGTTGGTCGTCTGAGATCAGGAGCGGTTGCAGGGCGGGGTTGGTAGTGGTGCCCCAGGTGTAGATCGCCGCCACCGTCGGGTCGCCGCGGAGCGGGGCCACCGTGCGCTCCACCTCGCGACGGAAGGCGGTGTCGGTGGCCGCCAGGTCACCGGTGGGGTCGGAAAAGAGCAGGTAGTGGGCGGTGGTGTGGCGGCCGAACTCGTCGTCGAGCCGGTGGTCGACCTCGATTGCCTCAGCGTTGGCCGGCAACCAGCCGCCCGACGAAAGCCGATCTCCGACCGAAGTGACGAGCGGCAGGCAGGCCAGGGCGAGCATAATCGGGGCAAGGAGCAGGGCGAGCCGGCGGCGGCAGACGAAGACGCCCCATTCGTAAAGGAGGCGGCTGAACGTGTCCGGCGATCGATCATTCAATGGTCGCTGTGGAAGTTGTGCCACCTGGGGTTATTCTCTCGCCCTGTTTGGCTATGCTGCACAAATGCGGTCCGATTCGCAGGCGCCCGGATCGACGATCGTCCCGGTCGTTAGTGTAAACGTCCGGCCAGTGTGGCAATGTTCCATTTCGACACCGTTATTCATCATGACGAAACCGGAGATACAGGACGAGATGGTGATCGCACCCAAACGCACCGGTGAAGCAACGTTCGACCGGAGTCTTTCCGATGACGTCTACCTGCTCGCGGGCCTGCTCGGCGACGTCATCCAGTCGCTGGCCGGCGCCGACGCCTTCGAGCTCGAGGAAGAGGTGCGCGCCCTCGCCAAGGAGTTGCGGTCCGGGAATGGGGAGGCCAGCCTCCGGCTCGAAACCGTGATCCACGAGGCGGATACCGCCGATCTCAGGATCCTGATCCGGGCTTTCACCAATTACTTCCAGCTCATCAACCTCTCCGAGGACAACGAGCGGATCCGGCGCCTCCAGCGCCGCGAACACGCCGAACCCGACCGTCCCCGCCGGGGCTCGATCCGCGAGGCCGTGATCGGCCTCGCGGCGCGCGGCGTCGACGCCGAAACGATGGCCAACCTGCTGGCCGGGGCCCAGGTCCGGATGGTGATGACTGCCCACCCCACCGAAGCCCGCCGCCGGACGGTGATCGACAAGTTGGCGCGCATCTTCGCGGTGATCCGCAACCTCGATGAGCGCGGCGCCTTGCCGTACGAACTGGACCGGGCCCGGGCACGCCTTTCGGCCACGATCGCCGAGCTCTGGAGCTCCAACGAGCTCCGCACCACCAAACCGACCGTGCTCGACGAAGTCCGGGCCGTCCTCGTCTACTTCGGCTCCACGTTCGTCGAGGTGATTCCGGGAATCTACCGCGATTTGGAAGAAGCGCTCCACGAGTGCTACCCGGACACGCCGATCGCGGTGCCGCCGTTCCTCACCTTCGGCTCGTGGATCGGCGGCGACCGGGACGGCAACCCGTTCGTCACTCCCGATGTCACGGTCGAGGCGCTGGGGATCATGCGCACGGCGGCGCTGGCGCACCTGGACGGCCGGCTCACCGAATTGTCGGGCCGCCTCTCGGTCTCGGAACTGATGACGAGCCCGGCCAGCGGGCTCGAATCGCTGCTGGACGACTACCGCGCGATGTTCCCGGACCTCGGCGCCAGCCTGGAGGCGATCAATCTCGGTGAGCCCTATCGCCAGGCGGTGACCCTGATGCGGGAACGCCTGCGCGCCACGCGGGACAAGCGGGAGCACGGCTACCGCGTCGCCGGCGAACTGGTCGACGACCTACGGCGGATCGAGTCGTCGCTTGTCCAGCAATCGGCCGGCATGATCACCGGCGGCGAGTTGCACGACGTGATCCGGCTGGTCGAGGTCTTCGGCTTCGACTTCGCCACGCTCGACGTGCGCGACCACGCCAACCGCCACGCGATGGCCCTGCACCACGTCTTCGCGATTACTGGCGTCGAGGCCGATTACGAAGCCCTGGACGAAGCGGCGCGCTGCCAGTTGCTGCTGGCCGAAATCGAATCGAGGCGGCCGCTGGTCCCGATCGACCTCGACACCCTGCCGGACCCGGCGCGGGAGGTGATCGAAACCTTCCGCACCATCCGCTGGCTGGTGAACTACGAACACCCGGACGCGATCCACACCTACATCATCTCGGGCACCGAGGCCCCCTCGGACATGCTCGAAGTGCTGCTGCTGATGAAGGAAACCAAGCTGGCCGGTCCCAACGGAGAGGATGCCCGGCTCCGGATCGCCCCGCTCTTTGAAGAGGGCGAAACGCTGCGCAACGCGACCCGGACCATGGACACGTTGCTCGGTCACCGGGCCTACGTCACGGCGCTGGAAGCCTCGGGCGGCCGCCAGGAAATCATGATCGGCTACTCCGACTCCAACAAGGATGTTGGTTACCTGGCCTCGACCTGGGAGCTCCAGCAGGCCCAAAAGGACCTGGCCGCGTTCCTTGCCGGGCGCGGCATCGAATTCGTCTTCTTCCACGGCCGGGGCGGCTCGGTCGGGCGGGGCGGCGGGCCGACCAACGTCGCGATCCAGGCACTGCCGCCGCACACGGTCGAGGGCCGGATCAAGATGACCGAGCAGGGCGAGGTGATCTCGGCCCGCTACGCGACGTTGCCGATCGCCCACCGCGAGATCGAGCTCGCGCTGGGCGCGATCCTGATCCGGTCGGTCGATCTCGAAAATCCCCGCCTGCAAGGCGACCAGTCGCAGTACGAATCGTCGATGGACGCGATGGCCGACCGCTCGGCCGAGGTTTACCGCGACCTCGTCTACGGCGATCCCGACTTCGTAACCTTCTTCCACGAGGCGACGCCGATCGACGCGATCGCCCGCCTCCAGCTCGGTTCCCGGCCCGCCAAGCGCACGGCCTCGAACCGGATCCAGGACCTGCGGGCGATCCCGTGGGTCTTCTCCTGGACCCAGGCCCGGATCATCCTGCCCGGCTGGTACGGGCTGGGCACGGCCCTGACCGAGGCGATCGAGCGCGAAGGGATCGGTTTGCTGCGGTCGATGGAGGACGAATGGCCCTTCTTCCGGGCGACCATTTCCAACGCCGAACTGGCGATGGCCAAGGCCGACATGCTGGTCGCTGAACGCTATGTCAAGCTGGTGACGAATGATGCGATCCGCAACCGGATCTGGGGTCGGATTCGGGAGGAATACGACCTGGCCGAGTCGGCCCTGCTTCAAATCCGCGACCAGGCGCAGCTCCTCGACCGGGAAGCGGTGCTCCAGCGCTCGATCCAGCGACGCAACCCGTACGTCGATCCGCTCTCGCTGATCGAGATCGAGCTGCTCACCCGGCTGCGCCAGGACCCCGCCGACGAGGACGTGGTCAACACGCTCCACCTGGCCGTCAACGGCATCGCCGGCGGCCTCCGCAACACGGGGTGAGCCGTGGCGGACTGTCGCGTTGTCCCGGATGCACATTGCGGAGGACTCGTAGGGGCGGACCTGGATCGACCGCGAATCCCAACTGGCCGGTCCCGTATCCTGTCGATCCTGTGTCCGCCCGGATCGAGGCAACCCCGATCCCGTTGTTCGCTACCATCCGGGCGGACACATCCTCGACAACATCCGGATATGCAAGATCCGTTTCGCGGTCGAGGAAAGTCCGCCCCTACGGTCTTGCGGGTTGCTCGGTTCAATGTACGGTTGCGGCAGCGAAGCGATGCTCGTTTCCGCCCAGGCCGCCCATCACCTCCGAACGTACAAACGCTACACTCACCCCATGCAGCACGCGCCCGATTCCAAGCCCGATACCCTCTATTCCGCTCCGCCACGATGCTTCGTCGAGGTGGCGGTGTCGCGCAGCCTGCCCGGCGGCAAGGGCGGCGTCTACACCTACGAGGTTCCGGCTGAAAGCCACAATCAGGTCGCGCGCGGCCTGCTGGTGATCGTGCCGGTCCACAAGCGGCACTACCCCGGTCTCGTGCTGGCGGTGTCCGATGAGACGCCGGCGTTCCCGACCCGGCCCATCCACTCGATCCCGGAGCCACGGATGGTGCTCGCCGCCGAACGGCTGGCGACCGCCGAGTGGCTGGCGCGGGAATCGGCCAGTTCGATCTACGCCGCGGCCGCGCTCTTCCTGCCGTCCGGCCTCCACACCAGCATGGTCGATGTCTACCACTTCACCGGACTGGGAGACGACGCAGGGCTCGACCTCACTCCCAGCCAGCGCAAGGTCCTCGGCCACCTGCGCCGCGAGCGGTCGATGACCATCGACCAGTTGCGCAAGGCCACCGGCCAGACGCTGACGACGGTGATGGAAGCACTCCGCCAACGCGGCCTGGTGCGGCACGAGGTCCGCGTCGCTCGCCACGTGCCAGGGCCCAGAATCGATCGCTACCTTCGCCTGCTGGACGACGATTTGGCCAAAGTGAGCCGATCACCCAAGCAGCAGGCCATCCTCGAGCACTTTCTTGAGATCGTTCGCTTTCGCCGCAGCGACGATCCCGACCTGATTCCCCTGGCCGCGTTCCGCCTCGCCGTCGACGCCGACAGCGCCTCGCTGGCCGCGCTGGAGAAGAAAGGCATCGTCGAAATCGTCGCGCTGCCGCGATCCGAGGCGCCCCAGCCGCGACCGGCCCCCGCCCCGGTGCTGACCCCGGAGCAGGCCGCCGCCTGGTCGATCCTGGAACGGTCCCTGATCGCCGGCGACCCGACGCCGCACCTGCTGTTCGGCGTCACCGGCAGCGGGAAAACCGAAATCTATCTGCGTGGGGTCGCCTGGTGCCTGCGCCACGGACGCTCGGCGATCGTGCTCGTTCCGGAAATCGGCCTGGCGACCCAGGTCGTTCGCCGCTTCGTCGATCGTTTCCCGGGTCAGGTCGTGGTGCTGCACTCGCAACTCACCGACAGCCAGCGCTACGAGATCTGGCAGGGCATCGAAGCGGGCGAGCACCGGGTGGTGGTCGGGCCACGCTCGGCGCTGTTCGCGCCCGTCCAGCGGCTGGGCCTGATCGTGCTCGATGAGGAACACGAAAGCACCTATAAACAGGACAACGAGCCTCGCTACCATGCCCGGATGCTGGCCGAGCACATGGTGCGGGAGGCCGGAGCCGCCCTGATGCTGGGCAGCGCGACTCCGAGCGTCGAATCGGTCTGGCGCGCAGACCGGGGCGAGTACCGCCGGATCGACCTCCCGGACCGGGTCAACCCGTCCGGCACCCGCCAGTCATCGAGCAGCCTCGAACTGCCGGGTGTCGAGATCGTCGATCTCAAGCTGGAGCTGCAATCGGGCAACACCAGCCTGCTGAGCCGGGCCCTGACCACGGTGGTCAACCGCTCCCTGGCGCGGGGCGAACAGGCGATCATCCTGCTCAACCGCCGGGGTACCTCGACCGTCGTGCTTTGCCGGGCCTGCGGCCACCGCGTGGCGTGCCCGCTCTGCGACATCCCGCTCGTCTACCACCAGGATCGCCAGCAGATGGTCTGCCATCGCTGCGATCACCGGGAGGGACCGCCGAGCCGCTGCCCCGACTGTGGCGGACGCCTCGATTTCTTCGGCGCCGGCACCCAGCGCGTGGAAGAGGAAGTGCGGCGCACCTTCGCGCCGGCCCGGGTCCTGCGCTGGGACCAGGATTCCGTGAAGCGGCAGGGCGGTTTCGAGGCCATGCTGCGCCGGGTCGAGGACGGCGAGGTCGACATCATCGTCGGCACCCAGATGGTGGCCAAGGGCTTCGACCTGCCGAAGGTGACCGCGATCGGCGTGGTCCAGGCCGACACCATCCTGCACCTGCCCGATTTCCGGAGCGGCGAGCGCACCTTCCAGTTGCTCACCCAGGTCGCGGGCCGGGCCGGACGCCGGGCCGCCGGGTCGCGCGTCGTAGTGCAGACCTACACGCCCGACCACTACGCGATCCAGGCGGCGTCACGGCACGACTACCCTGCCTTCTACATCGAGGAGATCGACTTCCGGGAAAAGCACCTCTTCCCGCCATTCGTCCGCCTGGCCCGCTACCTCTACCGGCACGAGAACGAACGTGCGGCGGCGCTGGAGGCGGAGATGATGACAAGGGAAATCGCCCGGCAGGCGAGGCAACTCGATGTGCGGCTCGACCTGCTCGGTCCGACGCCCGCGTTCGCGGCCAAAATCGGCGGCAAGCACCAGTGGCAGGTGGTGTTGCGGAGCGCCGAACTCGACGCGATGCTCGACGACCTGCCGGTGCGTCCCGGCTGGGTGGTCGATATTGACCCGCAAAGTATGCTTTGACGGATTGAATTGGCGGTGGAGTCCTCAGGGAGTGGTCGGGTAATGGCGGTGCTGGATATTGTGCTGGAGGGCGATCCTCGCCTGCGCCAGAAAGCGGTCAGGATCCGCCAGGTGGACGACAGCATCAGGCGGTTGGCGGAGGACATGTACGAGACGGTGCCGGAAGCGGCGGGCGTGGCCGTGGCGGCGCCCCAGGTGGGCGTGACGCGGCGCCTGATCGTCATTCGTTACACGGAGTCGGATGAGGACGACGAGGCGGAAGACGACGAGGGCGAAGAGATCACCTACCGGCTCGCCAACCCCGAGATCGTGCGCGGCCACGGCGAACAGGTTGGACTCGAAGGCTGCCTGAGCATTCCGGGCTGGGTCGGCGAGGTGCCGCGCTTCGAATCGATCACGGTCAAGGCGATGGACATGGACAACCGGCCGGTCCGGGTCAAGGCGAACGGGTATTTGGCCCGCGTCTTCCAGCATGAAATCGACCACCTCGACGGCATCCTCTTCACCGACCGCGTCGAGGACAAGACGACGCTCAAGTTCGTCGGCGATGACGACGACCCGGATTTGTAGGCGATCGGGAAAGAGCATTGCCTGCCGGTGGCGATCAGCCCACTTTGGCTTTTGTCATTTCGAGTCTGCATTCCCGTGAAGCACCACCGGTTTATCATTGCGTAGGGCTGCGTATCCAGCGGGGCCAGCTTGCTCCGCCCATTCGGGTCACCAGGCGCCACGAGCCCCATACAGCAGCGTGCGACAAATCCTGTGAAGCGACGGAATCAGTAGGCGGCCTATGGCTCCCGAACCTGCAATCCCCATGAGAATCCCGGCCAGGTGAAACGCGGGCGGAGCAAGCTCCGCAACCCTACGCATTCCACCTCGCCTCCGTCATGTCCATCGTTGGCGATAGGGCCTCAGTCCAACCCGAGCATGGTTGGGGCGAAGGCAATGATCCCGCCGGTTTCCCGGATTACGTAGGAGAACTCGGCGCCCGACCATGAGCCGATCGGGCTGTCGGTCGAGCCCGATCCGGAGGCCGAGAAGCCAAGCTCACGCGCCATCAGCTCCGACCGCAGCAGGTGAAACCCGTCGCTGACGATCAGCACCGATTCCACGCCCGTGCCATCGAGCGCGTCGGCCACGCCGCGCAGGCTCTGCCAGGTGTCGCGTCCTTCGTTTTCCCAACGGATCGCCGATTGCGGCACGCCCCGGTCGAGCAGGTACTGCTCACCCGTCTCTGCTTCCGTGTAGGCGTCGCCCGGTTGCCTGCCCCCGGTCAGGACCACCATCGGCGCGTAGCCGTCCTGGTAAAGCGCCAGGGCGTGATCGAGCCTTGCCTGGAAGACCTCTGACGGCCGGCCGTTGTACTGCGCCGCGCCCAGCACCACGATCGCGTCGGATCGTTGGGCGTCGCCGCTGCGCGCTTCCCAGTAAACGGCGCCGGCAGTGAGCATGATCGAAAGCGGAATCAGCAGCACGACGAGGAAGAAGGCGCGCCGCGCCCAGCGCCGCCAGGCTGGCCGGGG
>JBGTNF010000270.1:0-8372 GCA_041743205.1 Thermomicrobiales bacterium
GGCCCCGGCCGACGCGATCGCCGCCGTCGCGGCCCGCGTGCCGATCATCGACCTCACCGTACGCGAACCGGAGCTGGAGGGCATCATTCGCCAGATCTACGAATCGCCGGAGGTCATGCGATGAACCGGCTGTCCATCAACCCGGCCTGGTGGGAACTGATCCGGATCACCGGCCGGCAGGTCGTGGCGTTTCGCGCGAACATCGTGTTCTCGCTGATCGGCTTCGCCCTCCAGCTGTACGTGACGCGCTCGGTCTGGGAGGCGGTCTACGCGGGACGCACCGAGATCGATGGCGTTTCGGCCGGCACCTTGCTCGTCTACCTCACGATCGCGTCGCTCGGCAACTGGTTCCTGCCGCAAATGGCGGCGTACACGATCCAGGAGCGGGTCTTGAGCGGGGACGTCGCGCTGGATCTGGTGCGCCCATTTGGGTTCCTGAAGCAGGTGATGGCGCAGGACATCGGCACGGCCCTCAGTTTTGCGCCGTTCCTGGTGATCTTCGTGCCGACCGCGATGCTGGTCGGCTCCCTCGCTCCGCCATCGCTCGGGAATGTCCTACTCTACCTTGTCAGCTTCGGGCTGGCGTTCGTCGTCAACTCGTTGATCGCGATGCATCTCGGCCTGCTGGCGTTCTGGATCCAGCAGGTCAACGGCATTCGGGCCATGGTCGGGATCACGACCGGATTCCTTTCCGGCGCCCTGGCGCCGCTTTGGCTGATGCCCGATGCGGTCCGGTTCGTGTTCCGGCTGCTGCCGTTCCAGGCGCTGGCCTTCCTGCCGGCGTCGATCTATTCCGGCCAGACGACCGGGCTGGCGGCGATCGAACCCCTGGCCGTGCAGGTTGCCTGGATCGGGATTTTGCTCGTCACCGTGAACCGGATCTGGAGCCGCGCGCAGGACAGGATCGTGATCCATGGCGGGTAGCCGAACGATGGCGGGTATCTGCTGGGCGCTGGTGCGGGCCGGCCTGCGCGAGGAAATGCAGTTCCGGGTTAACTTCGTGATCGAGGTCGCGTTCGGTCTCGTTTACCAGACGGTCGGGTTCGCCTTCATCTGGGTCGTGCTGGGCCGGTTCGAGGCGATCGGCGGCTGGACGCTCCAGGACGTGACGCTGCTCTACGGCATCCAGTTGATGGGACATGCCCTGTGGGCCCCGGCGTTTTCACGCATCATTAACCTGCAGTGGATGGTCCAGGTGGGCGAGTTCGACACGATGCTTATCCGCCCGCTGCCGATCGCCCTGCAGTTCATGTTCGGGGGCTTCCGGATCGCGGTCCTGGGCGACGTGCTGGGCGCGGTGATCCTGCTGACTATTGGCGTCGGCAGCGCGGGCATCGACTGGACCCTCCCCAAGGCGGGCTTCCTGGCGCTGGCCGTGGTGGGCTCGGGCCTCGTCCGCGGCGCGTTCGAGCTGGCGATTTCCGCGCTGGCGTTCCGCTACCTGGCGACCGGCTCGGCCGGGTGGCTGACCAGTACGATGTTCAGCCAGTTCGGCGCCTATCCGCTGGACATTTTCGAGCGGCGGACGCGCCAACTGCTGACCTGGGTGATCCCGGTCGCGTTCGTGGCCTGGGCGCCGGCGGCGGTGTTGCTGGACCGCACGGCGTCGCTGCCGTTCCCGGCCTGGGTGGCCTGGTGCACGCCGCTCCTGGGGGTGGCGCTGATGACGGCGGCTTGGCGGCTCTTTTTGCACGAGTCCCGCCAGTACCAATCCTCCGGATCGTGATGCGTTACGGCGGGCGACGATCGAGGCGGTGCTATCCTGAACCGGATCGATCGTCAGCCCGCCCTCACCAACGATCGAGGCTCGATCCCGTTCCGACGATGACCAGGGACCCGCAAAGGCGACCAGCCAGGTGAAACCGAAACCACGATTCCTTTCCCTTCTGGATGAAGGACCGCTCTTGTTCGACGGCGCGATGGGCTCGGAGATTGCCAACAAGGGCATCTTGCCGACCCAGTGCTACGAAGCGCTCAATCTCTCGAACCCGGAGCTGGTCCGCTCGATTCACCAGGCGTACATCGACGCCGGCGCGAACGTCATCCAGGCCAACACCTTTGGCGCGAACCGCCTCGCGCTGGCGCGCCGATCGCTCGACCCCCAGGTCGAGCGGATCAACAGGGAGGCCGTCGCCATCGCCAGGAGCGTGGCGGGAGATGGGGTGCTGGTCGCCGGTTCGGTTTCGCCGGCGGGGTGCTTCAACGGGCTGGGCGATATCCAGGACGCCGATTCGCGTAACCAGTTGCGTGGCGCGTTTGCCGAGCAGATTGGCTTTCTCCAGGACGCCGGTGTCGATCTGCTGGTGCTGGAGTCGTTCGAGGCGATCGGCGCGATGGAGCTGGCGCTGCTCGCCGCTCGCGATCGGGCGCCGGATCTGCCCGTCGTAGCCCTGCTGCGCCTGACGCCGGCCCGGCTGGCTGACGGTTCGGAACCCGTCGATGCCGAGTTCCACCGGATCGCCGACCTGGGCGCGGACGTCATCGGGCTGAATTGCGCCATCGATCCGATCGACATGTACCCAATCCTGCAGCGGCTGAAGCAGGCGTTCCCAGGCGTGCCGCTGGCGGCGCTGCCATCCATCGGCCAGCCGAAGCCCGTCGACGGGCGCCTGTTGTACTCATCGGCGACCGATCTCTTCGCGACGTTCGCCAAACGGTTCCTGAAGCTGGGCGTGAGCGTGGTGGGCGGGTGCTGCGGGACCACGCCGGACCACATCCGGGCGATGTCCGGCGCGGTGCGCATGGCCCGGGGCCAAACGAGCGGGCCGAAGGATCGGCAGAACGGGAAGATTCACATCGGGTTGGCTCCGACGTCCACGGCAACCGCGACCGCCGTTCCTGATGCGCGGACGATGCCCCTTGCCGAACGCAGCGCGCTGGGCGCGCGGTTGGGACGCCGCTTCGTCGTCAGCGTCGAGGTCAATCCCCCGGCTTCGCTCGACTACAGCCGCGCAGTCAGGGCGGCGCGGAAGCTGATCGACGGCGGGGCGACCGTCATCAATACGACCGACGGCGCCCGCGCGGCCCTGCGCATGGACAACCTCTCCTTCGCCTCGATCGTGCAGCGGGAGGTCGGTTGCGAAACGATCCTGCATGTCTGTTGCCGGGACCGGAACGCGCTGGGCACGGTGTCGCACCTGCTCGGCGCCCACGCGCACGGCGTCCACAACCTCGTGGTGATCACCGGCGATCCGCCGAAGATGGGTGACTTCCCGGACGCCACGGCTGTCTACGATATGGACAGCATCGGGCTGTTGCGGTTGATTTCGGGCCTGAACGCCGGGGTCGATCCGGCGGGACGCGAGCTCAAGACGCCGACCCGGTTCGTCTGTGGCACCGGGGTCGAGCCGGCCGCGATGGACTACGCCCGGGAGCTCGACCGGCTCCATCAGAAGGTCGAGGCCGGGGCCGATTTCGTGATGACCCAACCCGTCTACGAGCCCGAGACCATGGATCGCTTGCTTTCGGACACCAGGGACCTCGGCGTGCCGATGCTGATGGGGATCGTACCGCTGGCGTCCGCGCGCAACGCCGAGTTCGTGCATGCCAACGTGCCGGGGATGCGCATCCCCGACCAGGTTCGGGATCGGATGCAGCGCGCCGGTAATGGTGCTGGCGCGCGCGAAGAGGGCGTGCGGATTGCGATCGAGGCAATTGGCGCTGTCAGGGACCGGATCGCGGGCGCCTACATCATGCCCCCGCTGGGCCAGTACGACTCCGCCGTGGAGATCATCCAGGCGTTGGGGCTGGACGACGCGCCCTGACGTCAACGACCGGCCTTAGCTTTGCTACAAGTTGGCGCTGCTTTCTCCACGGGTGTCGCGAGTGCCGCGCGATGCTTCGGATTCCAGTCTACGCAACATCTCCTTGCAAGACGATCGACGGAGAGCCGAAAGCGGCTTGAACAATAGGGGTAGATGCACACCACTGGTAGCCCCTACTGACAAGAAACTTTGCACATATTGATTTTGGTACATATGTTCTATATTGTGGTTCTGACAGGAACTCCTCCCTCCCGTTTTGACCGCAAGTACCTGAGTGTCTAGCGACCGACCTCTCATTCCCCACAGACGCTACAATGCGTTGAGAGACTCAACTCAATGAGCAGCGCAAGGAGCATTGATAGGTGGGGGCATTGCTCAGATTCCAGCTGGAGGACCTTGCGGATCGGGCGCCAGCACTCTCTACAGTCTATGCAGCCCATATGCAGGAGAGTTGCATGGTCTGCCTTGACGATCAGGGGCATACAGCGGGTGTCGAGTTCGCTATCGAGTTCATCGCGGATCACATCGACGCTGAAATCGATTGGGACAGCGAAGTTAACGAACATCTACGCCACGCTTACGTCGATCGAGAGAAGCGGGTCGACAATGGGGCATGTGCCCTTGCCCTCATGTTGATGCCAGAGCTGGGAGGACTCGTAGCAGTCGAGATATCGACCAAGGGCAACGGCATTGACTACTATCTCTCAACCATCGAAGAATCTCATTTGATTTTCAACCACAGCGCTGTCCTTGAAGTCTCGGGAATCCAAGCCGAGACAGCTGACAACACAATCACTCGTCGAATCAATAAAAAGTAGAAACGATTGGAGGATTACGAGACTTCAAGGACAGCGCAGACCGTTGACCTCCCAACCTATATTTGCGTCGTTGAATTCAGCCGTCCCAAGGCGCGGGTCGTCATGGTATGAAAACAGTGCGAGAATTTCACCGAGAAGCAATGGCACTAGCTCAAGAAGCGTTGATATACCGTGAACGCGGAGAACTGGACGCAGCCCGAAAACTCGCTTCTCAGGCACTCCCCCTCGAAATAGAAGCCGCTAGTCTCGTTTCAAAGGAGATCAGTTCAGAGCCTACTCGATCGATCCTTTACCAAAGTGCGGCCTCACTAGCCTTCCAGGCCGGCGATTATGCTGCGGCCCAGCGCCTCGTCGCGGAGGGTCTTGCTGGTTATCCACCTCCACGGGTAGAGGGTGAGCTTAAGGACCTCTTTGAACAGATCAATTTTGAATCCCACCTTGTAGTTCGCAACGAACCATTAAGGAGTTCGGAGGTTCAACTATCAATAAGTGGTGAAAGCGTTGGGTTTGGCAGGGTAGCGTATTCTGCATTCGAAGATAGACTTCGTGCCTTCGTGACATTGTTGGAAAGAACCGTGCGTCGATTGTCTGGTGAACCGTATGGTGCAAAGCGACACGAAGGATGGGCTTCAGGATCGTTCACGCCAATTCTCTCTGTTCCTCGCGCGGGAAGTTTCTCTATCACGATCGAACTGATTCAGCAAAACGACTCGCAGCATTCGTTATTGACTACAGGAGAGAGAGTGATCGACGATGTCGTTTCAGGAGTTCAATATGTGCAGGATCAGCAATTGGGGCCACTACGCGAACGGATATCGGATGAAAGCTACTTCGTCAATTTTGTCGCACAGTCTCACCTGCTAGCCCCTGACGGCGAAAAGGTTACGATGGTCGGCCTTTCGACACCCAGCCGTCAAGTAGCATTTACACAGACCAAGAACTCTTTTGTTCCACCGACATTGTCAGGGCAAGTGGAGTCCATAGAGGTTACAACTGCTCCATTTAACAACACGGTGAGGGGTGTGCTCGACGCCGCAACTGCAAGTCGTGGAAGTATCAAGCTCATCACCGATCGTGGGAGAAAGATGACTCTGCGTGTGCATGAAGGCATGGATGACGCAGTACGAACCTATTTTAACAGGCCGGTCGAAGTAAGAGTACGACATGCTGAAGGTCGCGATGAGTTGGAAAGCATAACTGGCATAGACGAATTGGAATGATTGGTTGCCGTTTAAGTTTCGCCAAGCGTCCATTCATATAGAACCCTTTATTACCGGTTGATCGTTTCCGCACGGAGGGCTCGGTTGTCTTGGGTGGCCATGATCGCCCACAACTGGGACGCTAACCGCGTTCCCCCATCAGCCGGTAAACGGCCGGGACGCAGTTGGCGGCGTCGCCGAGGCCACGGAACATCTCCGGGTCGGGGAGTTCCAGCAGCGCCAGGATCTGGAAATCGTGCCGGATCAGCGCCGAAACGAGTGTGCCGATGCCCCAGACGAACGAATGCAGGGCATCCTCCGCGTCGGACGTTTCGGCTTTGCCGATTGCCGCCTTGGTCGAGTCATCGATTTCAGGGAGATCATGCTGGCCGAAGTAGTCGGAAAGCACGGTCAGTTGACGGTCGCCCGTGACGCCCATCGTTTCCCAGAACGGATGATGCTCGGAGATGAGGATTCGGCCGTCCGGCTTCAGGGCGTGCTTGACCCCGGCCAGCCAGTCGTCCAGGTCGGGAACCCAGCAGATGCCGCCGGAGCTGATGTAGACCAGGTCGAACTCGCGCAGGTCCGCGTCGAACTCCAGGTTCATCATGTCGCCGACGCGCAGGTCGACCGCGACGCCCAGGGTGGCGGCTTTCTCGCGGCCCATGCGCACGTGCGTTTCGGTAATGTCGACGCCGACCACCTGCGCGCCACGGATCGCCATCGTGATCCCTTCGTCGCAGGTCGAGCAGGCGAGGTGGAGGACGCGGTGCCCGCGCAGGTCGCCCAGGAGGTCCAGTTCCTCCGGCTCCAGGGCGCTCTCGCCAGCCCGATGTTGCTCCAGCGACATGCCAGGCCGGTGTGTGGCCATCGCCTCCCAACGCCGCGCGTTGCGACGGACGATCTCGGCGTAGGGTTTGGGAGCCAAGGGAACCTCCTGGATTGGGCAAGTGCGACGTTGGCGAGGATTCCACAGCCGTGCTGGTCTGTCAAAGCGGAACGGTCGTATGCCAGGACGGGCGACTCCGTTCGACACAAGGCTCGCTTCGCTGCCGCAGCCCTACGACGGTCGGTTGTGAACGAGGCTACCTCTCGATCATGAAGGGCCGAGTGCAGCCCGGATCTGGCCGAGCCACTCCACGCCCAACTGACGCCCGTTCGGGAATTGGTCGTCTCGATCCCACCGCCAGGTCGTGATCATCGCCAGCACCAGGATCCGGCACGTGCGCAGCACGTCCTGATCGACGCCCGGATAGTGCTCGCCGACGTCTTCGGGCGCATGGGCGAGGTCGAATTCGACGGGCCCACGGCAGCACGTTTCGAGGTCGATGAACAGCAGCCCGTGCTTCGTGGCGAGCACGTTGCCTGGGTGCGGCTCGCCGTGGAGGATCTGCTCGGCGCCGCCGCGCTCGACGATCGCTCGGCTCATGCGTCGCAAGGTTTTGGCGAGGAGCTCCCGGTCCGCGTCGGCAAGCTCCGGAGTCAGGTCGCGGCTTGCGACGAGGTGTTGGGCCTCCGCGACGCGATCCATGAAATGCGGCGTTGGGACATCGAGCCTGCGCATGCCGGCGTGCAGCCGCCCGAGCGCATGGGCGTAGTCGGCTGGTAAGACCTCTTGCGATGTCGCCGGCTCGTAGTAGGTCCAGAGCGTGATCTCGAAGCCATCGCGCTCGTAGACGCATGGCTCCACTCGTGGTTCGAGTGCAGCCACCGGGCTTCCGGTTTCGGCGAGCCTTTGCGCAAGGTCGAGTTCGAACCGTGCGACCTGATGCGCGACAGGCGCCACCCGGGCGAGCACGTCACACGGCAGCAGGCGGAGCGTGAGCTTGTTCGAATCGTGGAGGACAACTGTGTCATCGACGCTCAGATCGAGTGCGGTAGCTGTGGAGACACTCGCGGCCACGGCGTGCGAACGGTCTGATGCGTTCATCGTCGCTCCCCCGTCTCCCATGCGTCGCCGGCCAGGATGCGACGACAGCGAGGATTGCGACCCACGATTTTGGCAGCCAACGGTGAAGCCACAACACCCCTCGTCCGATAGGATCCGGTCTACGGCAAGGCGCTGCCATCGATGCCCGGACAACGCCTGGCGGGAGTGTATCCGATTGCCCGCATGTCGCTTCGCTGATAGGGTGCGTCGAGGTGACCGATCGGGGTCGATTGCTATGGAAGAGGTGGGGCAACGTGGAATCGAACGACCAGGTTCATGACCGGCAGTTGATTGGCGATATCTGGACCACGGACGAGCCGTACCGCAACCTGGAGGAGTTCTGCGACGTGATCGGCTCGCGGTGGGCCGGCAGCGAGAGCGAGCGCCGGGGAGGAGAGTTCCTCAAGGCTAAGCTGGAAGCGTACGGCCTGCAAAACGTGCGGCTCGAACCGGTGCCCTTCGGCGCCTGGACCCGTGGCCACGCCACCCTGGAGCTGGCCGAACCGGTGGCGCAGGCGTTCTCTTGCATCGCGCTGCCGTATTCCCGGCCGGGCGACCTCGAAGGGGAGCTGATCGACGTTGGCAACGGCGAGGCCGACGATTTCGAGCGGCTGGGCGAGGCGGTCCGCGGCAGGATCGTGATCGCCGCCGCCGAAACCAA